>NJDF01000052.1:0-2699 GCA_002254895.1 Thermoprotei archaeon ex4572_64 | reverse complement strand
ATGACTATTCTGCCATTAGCTCTAACTACCCTAAAGTACTTAGATGAGTCATCAACTTCGCAGAGATCGATAGGTATATTTTCAAAAGAGTGAACAGCATAATCATCACCTATCCTTAAGTCAAGACCATTCTCGCGAATAGTATCATCAAATAATGGTTCAATTACTAATTCATTGCTTTCGACTAGTTTTTGAATAATATCTTTAGTCAAAATCATAGACGTAGTGTAAGTTATGTGTATTAAAAGCCCAATCGCTAAATTAACTAGTATCGTACGAGCGCGCCACCTTAACTTAGGAAAAATGCTAGGTACTCACCTTAGTCTCTTTATCAAATTTACAGAAAACTTTAATTAGTCAATAAAATCTCATGACTCATGTTTAATCCAAGTAAAGAGATATTGAAACAACTAAGCAATATAGATCCAATAGATGTTTGGAGAGTACTTAAAGGTTCAGGTGTTAAATATGTAAAGTTCATAATCGTGGATATACATGGAAGACCGAGATCTCAAATTATGCTTATTGATGCTGCTAAGGATGTCCTAGTAAGTGGTATGCCCTTCGACGGCTCATCAATACCCTTTTATGCAACAGTAAATAAGAGTGACTATGTAGCTCTTCCTGACCTTAGAAGTGTATACATAGAATCTTGGAACGGTGGAAAAATTGCAGATATTTTCACGAATGTTCTTGAAGGTAGTGACACACCTTCACCAATGGATCCGAGGAATGTACTAATGCAGACTTATCAGTACGTTAAAGAGAAGGGATATATAGTCAAGATATCTGTAGAGATTGAGTACTTCCTAGTTAGAGAAATTAATGGAAAACCAGTACCTGCAGATTCTGGAGTCTATTTTGAAGGTTTCAATACGCAAATGCTTCTAGACGCCATTACTGACATAGTTTCTAGTCTTGAGACCTCTGGAATAATTATCTCAAAAACTCATCACGAAGTTGCACCAAGTCAATATGAGGTTAATATTGGACCTTTCGATCCAGTAAAGACAGGTGATTCTGTGATAATGTTTAAAATACTTGCTAAGGATGTGGCTGTAAGGCATGGCTTAGTAGCGACATTCATGCCTAAACCCTTCTGGGGAATTAATGGTAGTGGCGCGCACACACACTTAAGTACGTACAGTATAAAGACTGGAGAAAACTTGTTCTCATCGATGAAAAAGATAACTGAAACTTGTGGATACTCCATTGCTGGCATTCTGAATTATGCTAGAGAAATGAGCTTAATAGTAGCTCCACTCGTAAATTCATATAAGAGGCTTGTACCACATCATGAAGCACCGACAAGAATAACATGGGGGTACTCTAACAGAAGTACACTTATAAGAGTACCGGCATATAAGGGTAAGATAGACAGAATTGAATATAGGCATCCAGATCCAAGTTTCAACCCCTACTTAGGATTTTCATGTATAATTATTGCAATGATGGAAGGTATTGAAAAGAAGATAACACCACCAGATCCAACTGAAGATGTAGCGTATGAACTTAGTGGTGTTAAAGAAACACCAGCACATTTAGGTGAAGCAATTGAAGAATTTAAAAGAAGCATTTTTGCACAACGATTACCAAGTGAGCTTATCAAGAGATTTATACAGTTAAAAGAAAAGGAATGGTTAAGCTATCTAGAAGCTGTCAAGAAATCTTGGAGTGAAACTTGGAACGTAATAACTGACTGGGAGTATGAACAGTATTTACACTATGCCTAATCATTAAATGTACATAGACAATATACGTGAGATCACAAACCTATACCTAATCACTACATTATCTAGTAAAATCTATTAAACTCTAATCCTTCTCAAAATTTCAACATACATCATCGGGCAATAACTTGACGTTATAGTCATGAATTCTTCTATTTAACTTTCAATTATAAACATTCATCAAAAATACCACATACGTTAGTTTCATCAACTGCTAAAATAGCTAGGACCGAGTGAATACTCAACCGTGAATAGTATAGTTAAAGAAATTTTTAAAAAGTAATGAAAAGTAATGCACTACGAAGTACTAAACAAAGAGGGGCCGTAGTCTAGCCTGGCTAGGATGCGGGCCTGGGGCGCCCGTGAACCCGGGTTCAAATCCCGGCGGCCCCATCAATCCTTCTCTTTTCTGCAAAAAGTGATTTGTCATTACCATTTACATAATGATGTGAGACTATTTACATAACCTTCATATTCCTTTCTGCAAGAAATTTTAACAGATGGTTGACCCTAGTCTCGTAAGTTTGAATGATATTTCAATGATAAGAGAGTTGAGATTGTTAGGTATGTTACTGAAGTTAAGGATATTTCAGCTCGTGAACTTGGCTACACATCTCAACTTATAAATATGGTTAAGCATGGGAAGGCTAAGGTTAGTGATGAACTTCTTAAAAATGTTTAAAGTATTTAACTATTGAGGAATACTAAAATTGTTAGTAGAAAAGTAATTATTGAACGTGCAAGTCCTGAAGATGCTTTGAAAGTTATCAAGACTTGCCTAGTTAATGTAAAATTTAAAGAATGGTTCATCAAGCTATTACAACAATATTTAGGCGACATAATTTACCAAACATCTAAGAGCTACACAGTTAAGAATGATGACTTGAAAATGTTTGAGAAGCTTTTAAGTGACAAAAAGCAAAAGACACTAAGCAAAGACATTTAAAGTATCTACTTAAGGCTTTAAAA
>NJDF01000051.1 GCA_002254895.1 Thermoprotei archaeon ex4572_64 | reverse complement strand
ACTTCAAGCATGTATAATCTTTTTAAGCTTTACTTCAATGTTCATTAAGTCTTGTAGAGTAATATTCAGTCTCTTATTGAGAGAAAAAGTTTAATGTCTAGACTCTACACAGAACTTTCGATAAATGTGAGAAGAAACGTCATGCTAATGGCCATTCCTAGTAAAGGTAGACTTGTAGAACCTACAGTAAATCTTCTTCAAGCTATTGGTATAAAACTACAATCTATAGATGAGAGAGCTCTCATCACCTCAACATCATGGCATGATCTGAACGTTGTTAGAGTAAGACCTGAAGACATACCATCAATTGTTGAGTCTGGTGCAGCAATACTAGGCATTACTGGGCATGACTATGTGGTTGAGTCTGAAGCTAATGTTGAGGAAGTACTAGATCTAGGTTTTGGTAAAGGTGAGCTCGTACTTGCAGTTCCATCATCATTAAAGATAGAACATCCAGAAGACATATCAGATGGATTTAGAGTAGCCACTAAGTACGTAAATATTGCAAAGAAGTATTTTGATAAGATAGGAAAGAAAGTGAAGCTTGTGAAAGTATCAGGTAGTGTTGAAGTAATGCCACTACTTGGAGCTGCTGATGGCATTATTGACGTCATGTCTACAGGAACAACACTTAAGCTTCACGGATTGAAAGTTATTGATAAGATATTGTCATCAAGTGCAAGATTAATAAAACCAGTAAGTATTGATAATAGTGAGGCAAAATACGTGATAAACAAGATAGTGACTTTAGTTAAGAGCGTACTCAACTCAATTGGTAAAAGATTAATACTTATGAATGTGCCTGATGAAGTGTTAAATAACGTGTTGACAGTGCTACCCGCCATGGAGGGACCTATGGTTGCTAGAATAGTTTCAGGAAAACCCATGTGGGAAGTACTGACAGTAGTTAATGAGGATGAACTTCCAGATCTAATAATGAAGTTGAAGAGTAGAGGTGCTAAGGATATTCTAGTACTAAGCATTGAGAAAGTAATACCTTAAAAGTGAGGAAGAGAGTGGTGCCCCGAGGTCCCGGCACCGCCCGTTCCCGCGGCCATCCGCCGGTTAGTCCTTCATGAAGACTTAACTTCAGACTTTTTAAGTTCTTCTCTATTTCTCTAAATATTCAAGCTCCTCTTTAAGCTTTTTCAATTTTTTGAAGATGCTGTGAACTTTAGGAAGAACTTTACACAACATCATTGCAAGTCTTAACCTCTCACTTCTCTTACTACTTGAGGACTCAATCATTACTAGAAGCAATTCTTCACTATCATTAATGATTACATTTATTAACTTCTCATGTTCAGACTTCATTAAGTACTTGCCTGAGCGGTCTGTAATGAAGATCTTATCGAAATTCTCATTCAAGTACACTCCATAGAGAATTACGAATGTGTACTTAACGTCAAGATCAAGTCTTGTAAATTTTTCAGGCTCTTGTAGAAGCTCATCTATTGAAGGTACGTGCTTCTCTAAGAATTTAGCTACCTTAAGACCAACTTCACTTCCAAGAAATCCTGTACACAACATTTTAAGTTCTTCACTACTGTACTTATCTGTATAGTTACTACCTAACATTAAGGCTAGTCTAGTCCACGATCTTGGTGTTGGATAGTTTTCTAAAGTTTCAGTTTCTTGAGGAAGTCTTATGAAGTCACTCTCATAAGTCTTTATGTATGCAAAGATTTTTCTACACCAGTTATGGCCATAATACTTCTCCATATATTCATACCACTCCCATATGGTTGGTGGTTTAACATTAATAATCATTAATCTATTAACTAGTGGTGCTGGTAGTGCTGTAGCTATTGATGATTGTTCAGGAAGATTACCTGCAGCAATTATTAAAACATCATTTCTGAACTTGACATCACCTGCAGCTCTATCTAGAATAAGCTTATAGCATACACTCTTCAAATCATCGCGCTGTATGTTCGTTAACTCGTCGAGAAATAGTATTCCTGAAGTTCTAGCAAGTACTTTAGCCCACTTTAATGGTTTAAACTCAACATAGTCTTCACGAACTCTAGGAATACCGCTAAAATCGCTTGGCTCATGCTCAATTACGCGCCTATCAACAAGTACGAAGTAGTTTTTAGGACTTCTTAAAACTTCATCAGCAATATCATCACTGTACTCAACATATGTCTTACCAATCTTTTCCGCAATTTCTTGACCAAGCTGTCTAACAAGTTCCGACTTACCACAACCAGGCATTCCGAGTAGTAGAATTGATGGTAAAGGTTTAGGAACATCATCTCTAAAATACATTTTCAAAAGTAGAGACTTTACTTGATTAGGTGTAAGTTCTGCTGTAAATTTAGTAAAACTCATCTTAAATCATACACATCTATTAAACTATTTAAATCTACTTAACATTAACTTAGTGAAGAGGAAGGACTGTGAAGATTATAGTTAAGAGCAGTGAAGTTAAGGATATTATTGAGAATTTAGTGAAAGTTAAGACATATATAACCATTGAGTACCCATACTTCTACCCCATCCTTAAAAACTTAGGATTTAAAGTTATAAAGTTTCATGAAGATTTAAAGGATAAAGTATATGCACTACCTGGAGATAAGTATGTAGTTATTAATCTTGATTGGTGGAGAAGATTTGACCTTAAGGATAAGGTCTTTATTATTCTTCATGAGGCAATGCACATAGTTTTAAAACATTTATCCCTTGGAAGATTGAAAAAATTTAAAGGTACTTGGAACATGTCATGTGACTGCTTAGTTAATGAATTTCTGAAGTGTTATGGTGTAAAGCCTGGTAAGGAACTTTCAAAAATAGACATAATCTATGCAGACTATTTAGCAAAAATTACAAACATAGACGTCAACACATTGATTAAAATGAGTGCTGACGAAATTTACTATCTACTACTTAAACGTGGAGTTATGATTGAAGATACCTACGAACTTAGTCAAGAATTAATAACTAAAATTGAAGGTTATGAAGCTGATGGTGAAATCACTTCAAATAGTGAAGCCAATCCAAGCGCTTTAAGAGAAGTTGAAAACTTTGCAAGAAGTATTGGTAAGCTTCCAGGAAATGCTGAAATCATAATTAACTCACTACTTAAACCTAAAATTAATTGGAGAAGAATCTTAAGAGTTAGTCTTTCAGAGACATTCAATCCTAAAGTAGTCAGAACGTGGAGGAGAATTGATAGAAAACTTCCAAACAATTTTCCAGGCTATGAAGTGTGGAGAAAGTCATTGAGTGCAAAAAACATATGGATACTTCTAGATATTAGTGGTTCCATCACTTCAGAACCTGAGATATTGAAGCAGTTCTTTACAGAAGTATTTGACTAGAACTTTCAAAAATAGCAATATACTGTTACACTATTAATCAACATTCAGCTTTTAAAAAGTACTTACAAGTAAGAATACTGTAGAGAAGTTTATGATCGTATCAAAACATTTTGTCCTCATTAGAGTTTCTAGTCACGAATACATCATTATTGGTAAAAACTTACTAACAGATACTAACCTTAGATACAGAATTGCACTTGCATGGCTAGTTGTAGAGAATGTAAATAATGAGCACATAATTATTGATATAGATTTTAGAAGACAAGTCATACCTATGCATGTTAGAGCCATAACTTTCCAGACATGGATGGAGTTAAGAGATGAAGATATACCTGAAGAATTTCAAGTAGAAGTTCAGAAAATTATTGAAGAGTTGAAGGGGAGGAAAATAAGTCAAGTACTTGAAGTTCTTCAAAAACTTGATGAAGTTTTTGAGGAAATGGCAAATATCGTTAAAGTGATTAAGTAGGACTAACCGTTCGCGGACCGCAGTACTTGGGTCGGCGGCTCCAGGTTTAGCTTCCGGGTTCTGATGAGACTTTACCGTGTTTAGCTCTATTTATTAAATTAGCTGCAAAACCAAGTTGAGTACTTGAAATACCCTTAACCTCAGTAACATGTTTCAAAATTCTTCTTCTAGTTTCTTGATCAATAACATAAATATTAACAAGTTCAGGATCCATAAAACTCCTTAATCACTTTCGATTAAAAATCTTATGTTCAAGGAAGAATGAAGTTATGTCAAGATTATGGCGCTTCATTCCTCTTTTTGTGAAAGAATTAAGGTTTTGGAGCCCCGGCCGGGATTTGAACCCGGGACCTACCGCTTACGAGGCGGCCGCTTTTGGTGTAGGCGGTCGGGGGTTAATGCTAATTCTTTATAAGGTTTAAGTATCTTTCTCAAATTCAGTTAACTATCTTGAACTATCCCTTTCTCACGTCTTAACAATCTTGGTAAAATCTCTACTTCAAAACTTTTTAATAATTTCAAGTCTTGTCTTTTTTACATGATGTTGTAGATTTAAATTTGATAGAAGTCCAAAGTTTGAAAGTACATACCCCTACTTTAAATTATTATAATTACTTGAACCAAAACATAAAGTATTGACTTGTCAGTAACCTTTTGACGTAGAAATCTCTAACGAAAGCACCTAGTAAATACTAAATCGGTATTGAAGAATTTCATCATTGATCAGATCCCGACCGCCTACTCTACCGGGCTAAGCTACCGGGGCTTGATTATTGTGATTACTCATTTTTTAATTTCTTTCTTTATAGAACTATTTCAATTACATAATGCTAATACTTAAATATCTTAGCAATTTTACCTTTCAGGAAATTACTACTTAAAGTGATGATACGTATTCACACCGATGTGTGAGGATGATTCCACGAGCTGAGATTATCCTCAATTACGAGTGTTTAGATTTCTTAAGTTAAGATTTTTTAATACTGTCATATCTAGCCAATACATGGCTAGATCTGGTAGATATAAGGTTAAATTTAGACGTAGACTTGAAGGTAAAACTAACTACTATAAGCGTAGAGAAATGGTGAAGAGTGGTAAGCCTAGACTTGTTGTTAGGAAAAGTAATAGAAGAATCATTACACACATCGTTATTGCTAAACCTGAAGGTGATGTAACCTTAGCCTACGCTGCAAGTGATGATCTTAGAGGTTTTGGTTGGAAAGGTAGTTTAAAAAGTACACCTGCAGCTTACCTTACAGGCCTCATTATTGGATATAAGGCCTTAATGAAAGGTATAGAGTATGCTATTATAGATATTGGTCTACATAGACCTATAAGAGGTTCAAAACTTTTTGCAGTACTTAAAGGAGCACTTGATGCAGGTCTTGAAGTACCTCACAGTGAAGAAGTACTTCCTAGTGAAGATAGAGTTAAAGGCGAACATATAGCTAATTATGCAAAAGTATTGAAAAAGAATAATCCTGAACTTTATCAAAAAAGATTTTCAGAGTACTTAAAGAGTGGTCTTGATCCTGAAGAATTACCTAAACATTTTGAGGAAGTTAGGGATAGAATTGTGAAATTTTTCACAAAAATGTTAGAGAAAATGAAAGTTACTGCTAAGACTAGCTAAATCATTCTTATTAGTAATTCGTTAATTGCTATACCTCTATAACCTAGATCACCACCTTCAGCATAGTGTTTCTTAATACTTCTTAATCCACCCTTTGGTGGATGTAATCTAAAGAATGGTTTTAAGTGAGGTATGCACATCACTTTACCATCTCTTTTAGGTACTGGTTCTCCTTCTTTACATATCAACTTCTCAACCTCACCTTTAATGAAGGCTAGAGCAAACTCTTCAATACTTTCCCAACCCAACTTCTTAATGTAATCTTCAGTTAATGGTTTTTCACCAGTAAGTTTTCCTCTCTTCCTTAAAAGCTCAGCAAGTGTATCAGCATCAACTTCTCCCCACGTAACCCAGTCCTTAACTACATCAAGCATTCCTCTATATGATGGTCTATCATCAATGATTACACATGTAAATTTCTTTCTAAGTCTCAATAAGTTAAGTGTATGCTCAACATCAGGTGGCGTGTCTGGAATTCCCCTAAGTCTAATGACTGCAAGTCTGGTATAGGTCATGATTTGAAGCAATCTAAAACTCCTTAAAAACACTACTCAACATTAATTATTACTTCAAGTTCGTGAGAAGTTATGAGAAAAGTTCTTAATCGAATTGTTAATAATTATGAAGCAACTTTAGAATACTTCAATACTCACACTTAACATTCCAAATGCTAGTAGTTATTAAAAACTTCACACAGTTGAAGATCATATGATTAGGGAGGTTATGAGATTGACAAGAATTGAGCATGGAGTATTTGCTGTACTTGCAGTGTTAGCAGCATACATTATTAGTGGTGGTAAGGACATCACCATCATGACCGTTCTAGCACTATCAACACTTTTTGCAGAATGTTTTCTCTTCACGACCAATGATATATATAACATTCATGAAGATAGAATTAATAGACCAAACGCACCATTAGTTAAGGGTACGTTAAGTATAGGTGTAGCTAAACTTTTAGCAATCATTTTCTTATCTCTAACATTCACTCCCATAATAGTCTCAATAGTGACTAACATCTTGAACGTGTTACCATTGCTAGTACTAAGTCTTGCAGTGATATTGGGTTTTCTATATAATGTGAAGTTTAAGAAAATGCTTATAATTAATAACTTAATTCTCTCACTAGTTACATCACTAGTCTTTCTATATGGAGCTTCAGCAACTTACTTTAAAATGAATATACTCATCATTACTCTACTCTTCTTAACATCAATTACAGCCACTATGGGTAGAGAAGTTGTTAAAGGTATAATTGATGTGAATGGAGATAAAGTTGCTGGTATTAAAACGATAGCTACCATGTATGGTGTGGAAACAGCTTGTAAGGTATCTCTCATACTTACCTCAATATCGATAGTATTGTCAATACCATTAATAGTAATGCTTACTTACTTAACCTATGGTGTAGTACTTATAGTAGGCATTATAGTCACATGCACTATACTTACGTACGGTATGTACTTAATGGTTAAGAATGTTGATAATGCTGAGAAGTTTAGAAAGATATCACTTACAGGTATGGCCATAACTATAACTTCTTTCTTTCTCTTCTCAATACTTTCTTTCTCTTAAGCTTAGTGCAGTATTTTAATCTTTCATCTCTATAACCTCTCAAGTTAGTGCCATTAATTAAGTATATTCTTGATTTATCATAAACGTAGTACCAACACTCCTCTTTAATTATGGTCTTCACAGTTCCATCAATAGTAAGTATTTGAATGGTATTCTTAGTCTCACTTACTACAAGACCTTTCAGACCATTTAGGGTTGGGTTTCTACACTTAACACACTCAACGATTTTGTATAGTACGTCTATGCATTTACTTCTTAATCTGTACTTTCCTCTTCTCCTCATTTTCTATAGTTAATATTCTTGCAATAATCTTCTTAATAGCTCTTATTCTTCCTGGATTATCAAGTGCACCTCTTTCTTTTTGTGATCTTAACTTTAACAGCTCTATTCTTAACTCATTGAGAAGCTTTAATCTCTCTTCACGACTCATTTTTCTCAAAGTTTTTGCATTAAGTTTCTGCTTCTTGCTCATGAGGATTCACTAGAAGTACTTGTTGTCTCTACTGCCTTAACTTCAACTTCTCTTGTTGGTGGTTTAATGGTAAATTGATCACTAAGTCTTATTGGTGGTAGTACTCTAACCTCTATACCATATATTCCAGGTTTTAAAAGTACGTG
>NJDF01000050.1 GCA_002254895.1 Thermoprotei archaeon ex4572_64 | reverse complement strand
ATTAATATTATCAATAAAACGTTTAACTTCATGAATAAATTCTTCCTTACTGATCTTTCTACTAGAAATATAACTTCTTATAAGTTTATGAATGATAACTATCTTTCTATCTATCCATGAATTAACATTCCATTGAATTCTTAGCATGTCCTTAATTTCTCTTAACGAACCTCCAGTTAATTTCCATAATAATTCATAATCGATACTGCAATTCAGCTCTCGCAATGCTTTATAGAAATCCTCTTTTGGTAAATGCCACATAATCCACCATACACATTTTGAACTAAGTTTAGGTTGAAGTTTTTGAGCAATAGCATCGCTAGTGAAACATATGATTTTGAATGAACCTCCATGTTTTTTAAATCCATAATCAATTACAGCAACATCATTACTTACAAGTTCAAGTTCTTGCTCTACCTCACTTAACTTACCTATTCTTCTAAATTCATCAATGATGAGTATGGTCTTTCTTTTTCTATCTTTTAAAAATTTCGATACTAAATATATAAGTTCAGAAATGGTAAGTATAGGTCCTATAGAAATACGATTTGTAGATAATTCTTGTATTGCATGTTTTAATTCTTTAATTAGATAGTCTTTAAAATTCAATATTAAATCACTTAAACTACTCATTATCTCAGATCTTGATTTACCATAACCAATATAGATGACTATGTAATCATTCAACCCTTTACTTAAGTACTGTAATGCGTGAGAGAGTGTTGTTTTCCACAACCTTTAGGTCCAAAAACGATATGTACATCACCACTACTTAACTCATGAAGTATTTTACGTATTTCACTAATTCTATTCTGAAATGGTATTCTTAAATCCTTAACTATGAATCTTATTAAGGCTTTTCTAAAATATTCGTGAGCTTTATCCATTTTGCATTGTTTTACAAACTGTGTGTAATTAAATGCTTTGTTCTTGTTTTCTATTTCTTTGACTATTGTGGTAAAGATTTTAATTACTATTTGCATACTTTGTCTTTATGTATAATTTAGTTGTTAGTACTGGTAGAAGAAGAGAAGGTCTTTGCATGGATGAACTTCGACGTGTTGGTGATTACTTAGGTGTTAAGGTTGTTAATACTTGGTTTACAGGTTTTGATGGTCTTGTTGTTGCTCAGGTTGATGTAAATCCCATAGAGTTCACTAATAAGCTTAAAGAACTTGTACTTAGTAGAAGATACATACCTAGATTTATACTTAAAGTCGTACCCATATTGAGAGTTGTTGATACAGAATTTGAAATCATTGTTGAAGAGGCTGTAAAACTTGGTAATGAGTTGATAAGTAAGAGTGAGACTTATAGAATTGATGTTAGAAAGAGAGGAGTATATGATGAGAAGTTTAGTAGAATGTACATCATCGATGCTATAGCGAGTAAGATTGATAGAAAGGTAAGACTCGAAAATCCTGACAAGATCTTACATCTCGATATCTTTCCATCAAGAACGGGAATTTCAGTATTTAGAGAGAGTGATGTATTTTCACTACTTAAACTTCAGCTTTAAGTCCTTTCAAGCCTTTCAATTACTGGTCTCACGTAAGTTACATCATCTTTAGTACCAACAACTACGTGAGCTATTGTTTTAGCTAATGGCCTTGTCTCACCAATATATACTAGATCTCCAATCTTAACATCAATGCATGGTGGAAGTCTTGCATGAATCTTTCTACGTCTTCTCTCATACCTCTTATACTTAGTGTTGTAGTGTAGCCACTCATGAAGAATAGTTACTGTATTTTGATAAATCTTAACAACTCTACCCTCAATAATACTTCCTCTAATCTTTAAATGTCCATGCCATGGACATTTAGGATCAGTACATACCTTTCTTGGCGGTAACATCCATGGAATACCTATGTGTCTAACTCTAACCTTAACGCCATCTGGAAATTCAACAACATCTCCAGGTCTCGGTCTTTCAGAAAGTTCTTTAACCTTAACCATTCATTATGAAGTGCGTGATAAGCTTTAAAAAACTGACTGCCTCAAGGTAAGATATATTTATGTCTTAAGTTTTTTGTTCTTTTAGTAGGTGTTTATTTCTTCTTAAGTATTTGAGTAGTCTTATGTTAGTACGTATGTTGATATTGTGTTTACATCTAATTCAAGTTCTTTATGTATTAGCTCAGCTTTACTACCTACATGTTTCTAATCCATACTCAAGTGTATGTAAAGGATTATCCGACATATCCTATAAATACCAGGGGAAAGAGTAGTAGGTGTGATGAGCCATAGGAAACTAGAAGACCTATACTGAACTTTCAGTAGAGAGCACTTAACATTAATTTTTAAGTAAGTTTTAATTTCTAATTATATGATTAAGTTGTAGTGTTAAGATTTAGTAAACAAATTCGTGATCCTGTACATGGATGGATTAAGTTAACTAGTGATGAGGTTGAACTTATAGATAATTCACAACATGTTCAGAGACTTAAATATGTTTATCAACTTGGTCTTGCTTATCAAGTATACCCATCAGCAAGACATACACGTTTTGAACATAGTTTAGGTGTACTTCATGTTTCTACTCTCATGACTAGAAATTTACTTAAAAACCTAGAGAGAAGTGAGGTTAAGAAAATACTTGAAAATCTAGAAATACATGACGAGTCGAGAGATGGATTAATACTTCATGTAAGATTTGCTGCACTTCTACACGATCTTGGACATTTACCGTTTTCACACTCTACAGAGTCTATAACCATTCCATCACTAGTTAAAGTGCTTAACTACCTAGATGGTGATGTGTGTAGAGATAGAATTTTATTTATAAATGATTGTCTAAATATTGCTAAAGAGCATGAGTGGATAACGTACATGACACTCACATACAATGATGATCTCTTGAAAATAATTAATGAGACTAACCCACACATTAATTTAAGAACAGTAAAGTTATTACTCTTTACAAAAATCTTTAAGAAACTTTTAAGAGTTGAAGACTCTATACGGTATGTACCTGATCTTAACTATCTGAGAAGTTTTGAACCTGATGATTTTAGAAGAGTTGAACTTATATCAAATGTTCTAAGTGGTGAACTTGATGCTGACAGAATTGATTACATACTTAGAGATCTATACTTTACAGGTGCTAGTGTAAGTACAAATTTAACTACTAGTGACATTGAGAGAATTCTTGACAATTTAAGAGTTATCAATCACGATATAGTTTTTGATGAGAAGGCAAGAGCATGTCTTGAAGGGTTCGTCATTGCTAGATACAACTTATACAAGTGGGTTTATCTACATCATAAAGTAACTCTGTTAACAACGTTGACGAGAGAACTTGTTAGAACATTAATTACAAGATTTAGAGATGTGGATTTTGAAGAGTTGAAGAACTACATCAATACGTTAGCTAGATTCATAACAGGTCAATTAGAGAGTTGTGAAGTTTTGAAAATTACTGATCACTACTTAACATCACTACTCATAAATCTACAGTTGAAAGTTAAGAATAAGCTTAACTACATATCTACACTCATAGATTCTATAATTGCTAGAAAATCAACTTTCAAAAGCTTATGGAAGAGAGATGTTGAGTTTTTAAACCTCTTTGAAAAGTTTGGATACTTAAAAGGCTTGAATAGAGTAATTGATGAACTTATTGATGAGTGGGTTAGAGATCCTGAACAGATGAACTTCTTTCTAAACCTCTTCAAGACAAGACTTATACATGAATTGCAGATAAAGACTAGTCTTAATGCTGATCTAGAAGTTGAATGTATTAACAGTATTATTGAACTTATACGTAATGACTATTCATTAATAATCATTGGCTACAGATGGTTTGAACCTGAATCTAAAATAAGTATATTATCGAGTGATAGAGTTGTTAGTCTTGATAAGGTATCACCTTTAGTGAAATCTATACTTGATGCATGGTTAATATCGCCTCACTTCTTCATATACCTCAATGTTGATAAACTTAGATGTCTTAATGAAGAGGTAATGAGAGTTTTAAAGGAATGTATTGTCTCAGCTTTTGTAAATGCTTTAAGAGATTACTGTGATAAGTATAGAAGTATTGCTAGTATCTTAGAAGTATCACTATGACTTTCTTGCAAATACTCCAAAACCCTCAATTACTTTAACTATTTCAAAGCCAGTATCTCTTAATCTCTTAACAACACCTTTAAGAACATCAAGACCTCTATACTTAGAACCTGTAGCTCCTGTGTAGTGGAAGAGCGTTCCTCCTTTCTTCAAAATTCTGTAAAATTCTTTATAAAGTTCTTGACCGTAAAGATCACCTGTCTCACTCATTAATCTAGGAGGATCGTGTAGTATGGTTGTGAAGTAGTTATCCTTAAATTCAGGGATAACGTTTAATATCGAGTCATTAATGATCATTACTTCACTACTCTCTAAACACTTACTGTAACTGTTGTATGTTGATAGTTCTAGAACATTCTCATCAATCTCTACAGTAATTACTGACCTTGCACCTCTTCTTAATAGGGCATGTACAGTATATCCAAGACCTGTACATGTGTCTAGTGCAATACCATTACATCTCAAATACTTAACTTTCTTAAAAGCTTCAGTAATGGGATTTTCCTTCAAGGTATGCATAACTATGCCGTTAATGATGAGTGTAGGAGCCCATTCGTTAAGTACTTGACATAGCTTGTAGTAGTTCTCACCCCTAACTTCAAGTCTAGCTAACTCACCATTAATAACCATGAAGAGAGGCTTACACGCCTCATCACTAAATCTCTTATGAATTTTGGTGAAGTAGTTGATTATGTAGTCAAGATCTAGAACTTCATTATCAATAATAACTTCTTGATCTTTAACTTCAACTTTAAATCCATGAGTATTGACGTAGTTGAGACTTGCACTACTAACTATACTCTCTAAATCCCAATACGTGAGTATTGGAATGTTCTTAAATTTCCATTTAAACACTTTCACACTTCTCTCTATACGAATTTAGAATAAGCATAATCTATAAATTCAAGTTTAAGTAGCTTTTCAAGATTGATGAGTAGTTTAGATGAGAAGTTCATCATTAGAGTCTTAACCGTAACTTTAATTGCAAAGAGAGGATCTTTAAAGGTTGAAGAGTTCTATAAGGTTATGAATAAAATTATAGATTCCTTAAGAAGTAAAGGATTAAATGTACGTAGAGATTGGATCTTCCACATACTTGACTTAATTAATGAAAGTAATGGCTTAATTAACCTAAGTGAGAAGGGTATTAGATATCTAGAAATTCTTAACGATGAATCTCTAAATAAGATCTTGAATTAGTATGTCATTAGTATTCCTGTAGAAATTTGACTAGATTTTACAGGTTAGTTTTAAATAAGTTTCAATTATACTCATAATCAATGGTTCAATTACTAGTGACTTTAAGTGAGGATGAGTATGAGAAGCTAGTAACTAGTTGTAAAGAGAGAGGGTTTAACAGTATTAATGAGTGCATATTATGGGCTCTTCAAGTACTTCTTGAGAAGTTTAAGAATTGTGATGAGATTTGTAGGAAGAATCATCCCGGGTTCTACACATCATGAATCAGTAGCGACGTTTACCTAATCATCCAGTATACATTATATTTTTAACTTTTAAAAATTATTTTCTGAATTTCAAGCATTTAATTTATATTTAGGTAACACATAAAGAACATGATGCCAATTGAAGTTTACTGTAAGTACTGCAAATCTATCATTATGAGATTTCGAAAAATCTTAACCTTCAATGAAATCTATAAGAGAGTACAGACAACGTATAATGGTAGATGTCCATACTGTAATCGCCATTTCTCAAGAATTGACTACGAACATGTAGAGTATAGTGTGTGCAAGTACTACACAATTTCTAGACTTAACATTACTTAAAAGTCTCTTCATTTCTCTAAGACATCTGTAAGACCCACTACTTAATAATCCATCAATTAGGACTATTACTAGACTCTCCTTATTGTCTATCTCTAATAATAACTTATTCGCAATCTTGAATTCTAGAGCTTTAGCTTCATCAGTAAGTTCACTACCTACAAGTGATGATATTCTTATCATGATTAGAGGTTTCTTAAATGAGCATAATCCAGCAATTGAGATAATAGATCTTAAATATGTTGTGTAGTGTATTTCTAGAAAACTAGAATCTACAGCTACAATATGTGCCTTCTTGACAATAGATGCTGCTTCATAGACCTTATCAACGTAGTTGTTAATGATGTTTTGAAGTTTATTAGAATCTTTAAGAATTGAGAATGCTTTAGATTCTAGTACCTTATAGAGTTCAAAGATAGTACTACTCATTCATAACTTCCTTACTAGTAGGTAGAGAATAAATTACACGTTTAATTTTCTTTATTATTAACGATTAGTGTAATTGTGGTTGATCTTTTCTTAAAAGAAGGAATCTAGTGTTGATTCTTTTCTCTTACTTAAAGCCTTCTTCAACCTTTCAACACCTCTTAAAACTCTATCTTTACTGAAGTCGTGCTCATGAACTAGAAGTTCTATTAATCCTTTCTCATCAAGTTCTCCAAATACTATTCTGTAATTCCTATTTATTGGAGGATCTAGAAAGTGTTTCTTAATGAGTAAGGGGTCTACAGGGAACTTAACATT
>NJDF01000049.1 GCA_002254895.1 Thermoprotei archaeon ex4572_64 | reverse complement strand
TATGACTATTTGTGTTGTAAAATGTATCGTTAGCAAATTAAACGCAATTGCAACAGTATTTTTAAACAATTAAACAACAGCCAACGGTATGTGTGGAAAGGTTTTCTTGATACTATATATGCTAAAGATTTATCAAGCCTTAGAAGTTTAGTTAATGGCGTCTTAAAGACCGTATACTTAATTTTAAGAATTACCAGTATTGAAGACCATCATGACTAGCTTTCCTGAATTTAAAACTCTTAATGAAAAACTATTAACGAGCTTTATCAACTCAAAGTATATCGATTCTAGAATATTATTCTTCTAGACAAATTCTTACTCCATGAGCAACCTCAAATTTGAAGTTGTCAAGACCCTTACCGAGAATCTGTGTTGATCTTGGCATTAGTTCTCTACAGATCATTAATTTTCTTCAGAAATATGTTAGTGATTTATCTTGAAGATACAGTATACTCACATATTAAGATATATGTTCATAAAGAAGTATTGAAACATATTAAAACTGTAGTTGAGAAAGAGAGTAAAAATATTGATAATTGAGAAAATTGAGAATAAGGGATTTAACTCAACATTCACGAATCAACAGAACCCTTTAACGAAATACTTATTAACTTCTAGGTAGATTCTTCACTTGGGGTACAAAAGAACATGGATGAAAAGCTCAACAACTCACAGTTTGACGTAGTTGATCAATTGCTGTCATCAGTGCTTGAAAAAGATAGTGAAGTTCTAGAAACCTCAATCGTTAAAGAGCAAACAGTAATTAGAATTAGACTTGAAAAGAGGAAAAGACACAATGTAACTATTATTGAGATTGATAGTGGTGATGTTAAGAAGTTAGATATACACAACATAGCTAAAGAGTTGAAGAGAAGATTAGCTGCAGGTGGTACTGTTCACGGTAATGTAATTGAAATTCAGGGAGATCATAGGTACAGAGTTAAAAGACTTCTACAAGAGATGGGATTTAAAGAAGATAACATACTTGTTGATGAGAACGTCACAATTGCGTGAATGTTTAAAACTTTTAGAAGAACTACCTGAAGATGTTCGTAAGAATTTGGCAACATGCTCAGACAGTTACAACTCACTCAAGTACTTGTTGAATGTATGTTTAAAATTGTTAAAATGCTCAACTCTCATTCTGAGCATGGATGTGGATGCTAATCATTCAGAACTAAATTATTGGAAAATTATTGAAAAACTTGTAGAGTTGAGTAATGAGCATGTACTTATCAAGTATGGTAACATCTTAACGATATTACTAGGCAGTAATCTCTCAAATCTTTCAGAGATTGAGTGTGAAATCTTGACTAGAAACTTACTAACATTTATTGAGAAGGTTAGAGTAATTGTTCTTGAGATGTATAGAAAAGGAAAATCTTGGATCGATATTGTTAGAGAGTTTTATGAAACTAATCAGTTCTAAACCTTACCATCTCTCAAAATGAGTGTTAGTAATGCCATTCTTACAGGAACGCCATAACTTGCTTGTTTGAAGTATTTCGCAAATTCTGTATTATCAACTTCTAGATCTATTTCGTCAATCCTAGGTAGGGGATGTAGAATGATTAGTCTTTTCTTGGCTTTTCTAAGTACTTCAAGACTTACCTTATAACTACCTTTAACACGCTCATACTCTAAGGGATCTGGAAATCTCTCTTTCTGTATTCTAACCACGTAAAGTACATCTAGGTCATTAATGACCTCTGAGAGATCGCTTGTATGGTAGTAATTTACTCCTAACTCTTCTATGAATCGCATAACTTCATCTTTAGGTTTCAATTGCAATGGTGATATTAAGTATAGCTTACTTACTTTGAATTTTACAAGTCCCTGTATGAGTGATGTTATTGTTCTTGCATACTTTAAATCACCAAGAAGACCTATAGACAATCCATCAATAGTCTCAAATTCTCTCCATATTGTGTATAGGTCAATCATGGCTTGTGTCGGATGGTTTTGTGAACCATCACCAGCATTTATTACAGGTACTTCTGCAATTTCTGCAGCAAATTTTGCAGCACCATCAATGTAGTGCCTAATGACTATAGCGTTTGAGTACGCATCAAGCATTCTTATAGTATCTGCAAGATTTTCACCTTTAGCTATTGATGATGCTTCAACACTACCAAAATCAATAACTTTACCACCAAGTCTTAATGCCGCAACTGCAAAGCTAAGTCTTGTTCTAGTACTTGGTTCAAAGAAAGCCAAAGCGACTATCTTGCCTTTAAGAATATCGATGCCTGACTTTGCATATCTCTCCATTTCTCTAGCAAGGGTGAAGAGTGTTTCTAAATCTTCACGTGAGAAATCTAGAATAGTAATGACGTCTCTACCGTGCCAAGTGCTCAACACCCTCATATAGTACTGCGTAGGCCCTTTTTAAACACTTCATTAAAATAATCATCATAGAGAATACTGCAGTTACTCGAATATTATGTGAGTATTGTTATTTATCCTTGAGTGAAAATGTTAACTATGCGTGTTATTGGTCATAGAGGTGCTTGTGGAGTCTTTCCAGAGAACACCTTAATCTCTATAGTGAAAGCTGTAGAGTATGGTGTAGATGCTGTAGAGTTTGATGTAAGAATGACAAGTGATAGAGTACTCATACTGTTTCATGATGAGAAACTTCAAAGATTAACAGGAGTTAAAGGATTAATTAGAGAAAAGACTTACAACTACATATCTAGATTGAAAGTTAAAGGTGAGAAAATACCAACACTTAGAGAAGTACTTGAGTATTTAGAAAAAACTCAAGTTAAGATATTCATTGAAATTAAGGAACCAGATGTCATAGATGATGTTCTTAATCTTGTTGAAAGCTACAAATTGAAGGGAAGAGTGTATGTAGTATCTTTCTACCATAAAATACTTAATATCGCTAAAAATAGAGATTTCAAAACAGGTGCTATCTTTGTATGTAGACCTTTAAATCTTAAGAATCTTGTTAAGAATCTTGAACTTGACATGATTCTACCAAGAATTGACATGATTGATAAAGAGTTAGTCAGTGAAGCTAGGCGATTGAATTTGGAAATAGGATCATGGGTTATCAATGATGAGTATGATCTTGAGAGAGCTAGAAGATTAAATCTAGATTGGATAGCCACAGACTATCCAGACAAAATAATTAAGATGTTAAAAACTAGTAAATTATTCTGAAAGTACTTTAAGTTATGAAGAACTGAGTTGTAGAGAGTCATGGTTTAGAGGAATCAGATTTAAAGTTTTAAGAACATTTAAGAGAATCTGTAGCCATGATGATCTGGAAGTAGTTCCATGTCCTCACTGAAGGTTGGTTAAGAACTTCAAGGAGATCCAAGAAAAAGAGTGTAGAATTTTTACAATCAATGTTTAATAGATAACTATCTGCTAGGTACATTATGTTAGTAACACCTTAATAATATCTCAATTTAGAGGTGAGTAGTTGAGCGTTATATTGTCGATTTAACTATAAGATAAATGTGCTTATCTAAACTTGTTAGGTAGTTTCGGTAATGCTTTGTTGACTTGATAGTTAAGCTTTTAGAAACACTTGACATGGCGTACAGTATATGCCTCTTCATAGAGCTGTTAGAGAGTTTGAAGACTCAATTATAGATAGGGAGAAGTATAAGCAGTTTTTAAAAGAGTGGTTACAACATTCTTGGCGATGGGCTAGAGAGGAGAAGTATAGACTTGTATTTAAGGTGCAGGCAAGTATTCTTCATGCTATTAGAGAATTTCTAGATTCTCAAGGATTTATTGAAGTACTTCCACCAATCATTGGTCCTGTCACTGATCCTGGAATTAGAGGTGCTAAACAAGTAACTATTGACTTTTACGGCATGGAGTACAAAGTTATGAGTAGTGCCATACTTTACAAGCAATACATGGCTGCTGCACTTGGCAAGATTTACTTCATAAGTCCAAATATTAGACTTGAATCTCTAGATAGCATTTATACTGGTCGTCATCTTGTTGAATTTTTCCAAGCAGATCTTGAAGTATATAATGCAACTTATCACGACATTATGAAGATAGCTGAAGAACTTTTCTGTTATGTAGTTAAGTATGTCAGGGATGTTCATGAGAAAGAACTTGAGAAAGTACTTAACAGAACATTATCTGAATTCAAACCACCCTTCCCTCGATATACTTACAAAGAGGCGCATGAAATTTTATGTAAAGAACTTGGATGCGACTTCAAGTATGGTGTTGAAATTCCTTGGGAATGTGAAAAGGCTCTCTCTACTAACCATGAAATACCAATATTCATAATTGATTATCCCAAAAGTGCTAGAGGATTCTATGATCGTGAAGATCCTGAAAGGCCAGGAATACTACTTGACTTCGACATGCTCTATCCTGAAGGCTTTGGTGAAGCCATTTCTGGAGCTGAAAGAGAGTATGAGCCTATCAGAGTAGTAGCTAGAATGATAGAGAGTGGTGAAGACCCTAACAAGTATAGGTGGTATTTAGAGATGCTTAAAGAACTTTACCCATTAAGAACTGCAGGTTTTGGCATTGGTGTTGAGAGACTTACAAGATATGTGTGTGGTCTTAGAGCTGTATGGGAAGCTAGGCCATACCCTAAAGTTGCAGGTATTGGACCTGCACCATGACTATAAGTTAATTCTCAAGCTTACAGAACCTCACCTCAAGTTTCTTAGACGTTTAGAATGCTTGAAAGGTTGAAAGAACTTGTGAAGACTGTCCTACAGGTAAAATGTTACTTAGAAGAACCTTAAGGCCCTCAACCCTTATAGTCACTGAGATCTCCATCTCCATAATGCTGAGAAGGCAACCAATTCGATAGCTCTGTTGTCATAGTTTATGTGGAGAGCTTCTCAGAATGTTATTTAAACATTTAAAGTTTTGAAAATCTATGAACGTGATTGGTGAATTTATGAGGAGAGTTATGCATAGATTTAGACACATGTTTAGATGGAGACATAGATATAGAAGAGGTGCTCGTTTAAGAAAGGAGTAGTTGAGATTAGGTTAGGGGATGAATGAATAGTACGTTCACTA
>NJDF01000048.1:6919-10175 GCA_002254895.1 Thermoprotei archaeon ex4572_64 | reverse complement strand
CACGTGAAGCTGCTATGAGAGCTTTAAGAAGAGCTATACAGTCTGGTCTAGTCGATCTTAACAGTCCATCAATTAGTGAAGATACATTATCTAAGATACAGGTAACTATGGCAGACTTCCTAGACGCTATGAGAGAGATTGTACCTAGCGCTTTAAGAGAGATACATATAGAGATACCTAAAGTTAAGTGGAGTGATATTGGTGGTTTAGAGAGTGTTAAGCAAGAACTTAGAGAAGCTGTTGAGTGGCCTCTAAAATATCCTAATAAGTTTAGAAAATTCGGCATTAAACCTCCTAAGGGTATTCTTCTTTTTGGTCCTCCTGGTACTGGTAAGACTTTACTTGCTAAAGCAGTAGCTACAGAATCTGGTGCTAACTTTGTCGCTGTTCGTGGACCTGAAATCTTATCCAAATGGTTTGGTGAGTCTGAACGTGCTATTAGGGAGATTTTTAAGAAAGCTAGAATGGCCGCACCATGCGTAATATTCTTCGACGAAGTTGATGCAATAGCACCAGCAAGAGGATTTGCTGAAGATTCACCAGCAATGGAGAGAATAGTTGCTCAATTATTATCTGAAATGGATGGGATTGCCAGAATTGATAATGTTGTTGTTATTGCTGCTACTAATAGACCAGATATTCTAGATCCAGCCTTATTAAGACCAGGAAGATTTGATAGAATAGTATACGTACCACCACCAGATCAAAAAGCAAGATATGAAATACTGAAAATACATACTAGAAATATGCCTTTAGCAAAAGATGTAGATCTTGAAGAACTTGCAAGAATGACTGAAGGTTATAGTGGTGCAGATCTTGAACTACTAGTCAGAGAAGCTGGTCTACTAGCCATGAGGGAAAGCTTAACAAATACTGAAGTTGAGATGAGGCACTTTCTAGAGGCTATGAAGAAGGTGAAGCCATCAATAACGTCTGAAATGATTAGATTCTATGAAAGTTGGTTTGAAAGAATTAGACAATCAGTGTCTGGTAGGGAAAGACATAGAGCACCAAGCCTTTACGTGTAGGTATGAGAAGACCAATACCTGTAGAGTCATTAATAATTACTCTACTTAAAGACAAGAGAGAAATTGGATATAACGACCTATTTCAAGCTTTGAAAGCTTGGTATCCAGACATTAATGATAAAGAAGTAAGAAAAGCTTTAATGAAGCTTGAACTTTCTAAACTAATTATTGTTGAGAGATCAAGAAGAGAACAGTACTACATTAGATTAAGGTGAAAGTGTTGCTGAGCCGGAGGTCTCCACTTCATCTACCGGGACTTTCCGGCATCTGTGGAGTATCTAGGTACTTACTCTAGTAAATACTTCCTTAAATACTTACTGTCAGTAATATTAATGTTGAGAAGTATGATTCGACAAGTTTATAATTCCTTAAAAAAGCCTACTTTAAGTAATGAGGATACCATACATTAGAGAAATCATTGAGATTCCAAGTGAGGTTAAAGTTGAAATTACAGACCATAGAATCATCATTAAAGGACCTTTAGGAACTTTAGAGAAAGAATTCAAGAACATTCCAATAGTCATGCATGTTCAAGATGGTCAAGTCATTGTTGAGTCATATCTAGCAAGACGTAGAGATAAAGCACTTGTAAGAACTATAGCTAGTCATATTAGAAATATGATTCTTGGAACAACTAGAGGTTGGAGATACAGGTTGAAGATCATATACTCACACTTCCCCATGAATGTTAAAGTTGAGGAAGATACTTTAGTAATTGAGAACTTTCTAGGTAGAAAATCAAAAATTACAGTACCCATACCTAGAGGTGTAAAGGTAAGTGTCACTAAGGATGACATTATTATTGAAGGCATTGATAAAGAGATTGTTAGTCAATTTGCAGCAAATATTGAACAAGCAACAACACTTAGAGGTAAAGAAAGAATATGTCCACATGGTAGAGAAGGAGGGCCTGGAGTACTTGACGGAATATATGTATATGTGACAGAACACATGAGATAACGACTCACCATGATGTAAGTAACGACTCTATGAGTATACTTAAAGTCACAATTATCGTAAATACTACTCTGAGCATAAATAAATTACACCACACTTTCCTAAAGATTGTTAAGTACTTATCAATACTTACCGTTAATTTCATCACTGATTTAAGTAATGGTATGTATGTAATTAAAGCTGCAAGACTTAGTGCAGGTATATAATTGAGCATTACTGACAATATCAATGAGACGAAACCCATCATCACAACTATTAACATTACAATTTTCAGCTTCTTAATGCTTAAAAGATTTGAAAGTGTATATTTCTTAATCATTAGATCTGTCTCTCTATGTGCTAATCCTGTATTCACTAGAGCTATAAAGGTGAAGATGCCTATAGAGATACCTACAATTAATGGTGCTTCATGTAGCGTGCAGGTCTGTACTAAATAACTTCCAAGACAGATAAGTGGTCCTGTACTTATAGCTGCTAATACTTCACCAAAACCTCTATATCTAAATCTTAAAGGTCTAACACTATAACCAACACCGAAGAGTGCTCCTAGACCTAATACTAAAAGTATCCATAAAGTTCTAGTTAAGGCTAAGTAAATACCTATACCTAAAGCAATTAGTAGGTGAGTATAACCCATGTACTTGACAGTTGTAGGTTCTATGTTAAGGTCAATTATAGGATTTACTCTATGACCACTGTATCGAGATCTATAGGCAAGATCTGCACCTGATACATAGTCTTGATAGTCATGAATGAGGTTGATACCTGCATGCATGATGAAAATTCCCAAAACTGTAACTACTAGTAGTTCGAGACTTAGAACTCCTCTTAAATATAGGCTAAGAATTGCACCTAGAATTACAGAGGAGATGGATGAAGTAGTTGTTAAGGCGTTGATTGCAAGTAGCCACCTACTAAACATTAACTTAAGTGTTTTATTCTAATTTTTTAAATATATAGATGATTGTGGGGTCTTGAATGTTCGTATCTTCAAGTCTTGTTAAAATCTTCTCATTAGGTCGTGAAGCATTGATCACTATAAGTACATTATACTTCTTCTCTAGTTTCTCAACCTTGTTAAGATCTGGCATGAGCAGTACTGTCAATCCTAACTTATCCGTCAACTCCTCAATTAATTCAAGTTTCTCATCATGACCATTAACTACAGCAAAACCTCTATAGCCGCTTGAGTAATCTGTTAATGATCTTCCAGCTCTAATAATAGCTGTCGTTATTGATGATACTCCAGGAATTACCTCAAAAGGAATGTT
>NJDF01000048.1:0-6900 GCA_002254895.1 Thermoprotei archaeon ex4572_64 | reverse complement strand
GGAATTAACTTACCGTAAACGACAACTTCAGCCTTCTCTAAAGCCTTAACTGCTTTAATTGTTAAGAGTTCAGGATCTCCTGGACCTACACCGATGATGTATACGAAGCCTCTCTTCATGAAAGGAATTAATGTTGAGGAAATTTTAAGTAATAAGTTTGAGAAGATTAAGAAATAGAAAAGTTTATTGTGAATTTACATCTCTATAGTGAAGTATATTAGATCTGCGATACCTTTACATAGCATGGGGACCTTGTGATACTCTATAACAACTGGGAACTGTGCCTTATCGATAGAGCATGGTGTTGACAGTATGTCAGCACCAGTCTTCCAAGCATCATACACGCTTGGCCATCCAGCCCATACTCTAAATGGCATTACATCATCACCTAATAAGCCAGTACCTGCACCACAGCATAGAGTTCTCTCTTTAATGTGCTCACGCTCAACAAAATCACCACCAAAGATTGTTCTTAATATTATTCTTGGCTCCTCAATAAGATCACCTGCACGTGCTAAGTTACATGGATCGTGATATGTGACTACATGTTCATATAGCTTCTTATTGAACTTTAACTTACCCTTCTTCATAGCCCAAACTACGAGATGCATGAAGTGCATTGCCTTTATACCCTTCTTTTCAAGTTCAGGTATGCAGTAGTTCTTGAACGGTCTCCAGCCATGACCACATTCACCAAAAACTACAAGTTCAGCTCCAACTCTCTGAGCTATCTCAACTACTCTTTGATCTCTAAATTGTAGGTGATAATCAGATATGAAGAGTCCGAAATTACCAACTTCAAAGATCTCTGTTGATGATGGTAGAAATAGTATTTTAGCTTTAGGCTTGTCGAGTGGTATGTGAACCTCAACGCCCTTCTCATCCTTTATTTCCTGTTCTAATGCGTCAAGAACTACTCTAATAGACTTGTGAGTTAGGAACATCTGATTACCATATTGTGCTAAACTTCTCATGGTTGCACCTACAAAGTCATAAACTAGACCCATTTCAGCAAATATTTGACGTACAGCTCTCATTAATTCACCATTATCAATACCGAAGGGGCAGAAGTAGGCACATCTTCTACACTGTGTACATTGATGTGAATATATCCAAAGCTCATCAAGAATGCTTTCTGAGAGTTCTTTAGCATCAACAAGTTTACCGAAGAGTTTTCCTGTAACCTTATTGTAGTACTTATATATCATTCTGACAAGGTCAGCTCTACCTACTGGTGAATTTCTATAGTTTCTAAAAGCAAGCCATATGTGACACTTATCAATACAGTAACCACAGTGAGTACAGTTTTCAAGGTGATGTCTTAGAGTTCTATGAGTCTTCAACATCTCTCTTAATCTCTGTGCAAAAAATGCTATCTTTTCCTCACTTGTTAATCTGTAACCGTAGTCATGTGTTCTAACAAACCTTCCTGGAATAAGTGCTGCTTCTTTTAAGAACTTGTCAACTTTAAATTCTCTAGCTCTAACCCATTCACTAGTATTTGGCCACTTCTTTGCAAACCACTCAAGCCATTCTTGAAATTTAGGTGAACGCTCAATTAACTCATCCTTAACTCTGGGAATCTGTGGTGGTAGTCTTCCTTGTGGTGGAGGGGGACCCTCTATTTTCTTGGCACACATGACTACCCCCTATGCTGGAACAATTTCCTCTAACTTTTTAATAGCTGGTTCGGGGTTTTCAAATTTTCCGTATAGTCCAGGATTGAATGGAAATGATGCTGGATGAATCATCTTTGCCCATGGGAAGTATATCATGAATATCTGTACAAGCATTATGTGAATAGTCATCAATATGAATGCAGGACCAATACTGGCACCATAATAGAATAGTGAGTATATGGCATTAATTGCTAAATCTGCTTTTCCTGAAATTAATCCAGCAAACCAACAACCAACAAGATAATACATAATACTTCCATACTCTTCAATTATGTGGTGAGCTGTTTCTTCAGGTACTCCTAAGGCTGCATATAGTGATGCTTCAGTGTATGGTGGTGCTGTTGTTAATAATTTTGCAGTTAGTCCAAAGAAGATAATTAAGCATAACCAAGCAATTGCAAACCAATCATCAATTGATGGGCATATTCTCACTTTGAATCTTCTAGGTATCCAGAATCTTCTACCAATTAAGGCTAAACCACATGCAAGTGCTATAGCACCTGCAGTACCACCCATGATTAACTTAATGTCATGAGGTACGTGACCGTAGAATACAGGTATTGTGATTGGTAGTTTAATAAATCCTTCAGTTAAACTAATAACTGCACCTAAAGCTGTAGAGTTGGCGTGAAACATTAAGATAAGCCAAATCATCCAGTGAAAGAGAGCAAGTTTAAGCCAAAAACCGATAGCACGAGTACCGAAGTTGTACTTTAGTAGTGTGAAGAATGTTATTATTCTTGCAAGTATTATACCAGCAGCATCCCACCAACTTCTAACGTATGGATGTACAGTCATTCTGTATAGACCCCAGTAGAGACCTCCTGGACCTTTAGGTGTAGCACCCCATAGTACTACTCTAAGAATAAGACCAATCACAAGCACTGCAACAGCTATATATGCAAGTACAACATAGAAGAGAGATATAGGTATAGCAGCCCATGAAGGTGCATGTTTAAGTACAGGTTCTTCAAGATGTATCTCAGATACTAGAAACTTCTCATGAACAACATTCTCAACATAGTACATCATGCCGCCCATGAAGGCTGCAAGACCAATACCACCTAGTACAATGATTATTACAAGCATGTGCCAACCTCGAAGAGGCATAGATTACAATCTTAATGTGTCCTTTTAAGTTTTACCAAGAATTGTAATAACAGACATTTCTGAACCTTTAAGTACACTCCATACCTAGACTCTTTAGGGAAGTCACTCTTAACTTAGTGGGGAGGAAAAGAAGGAATAGATTTTCTTAATTTTAAGGGACGTTTTATATTATACGCAACCTGTTGGTTTAGGTGCTCCAGCTACTTTGCAAGCACCCTTAGCTGGACCGTTTGGGAAGAGTTCGTGAATCTTCTTTAAGTCGAAGCCTGTCTCCTTAACGAATAGTCTAATTGGTGGGCAAACACCGTAAGTTACGTAGTACTCGTGTAGGTATCTAACACACTTCCAGTGGTCATCTGTCATTTTCTCTCCTGGTTTCTCAAACATTGTGAAGAGGAATTCAGCAACTTTTTCGTCCCAAATTTCTGGATTCTGTAGGAAGTTGTCCTCGTCTAGAATAAGCTCCTTGCCGAGAGCCTTAAGCTTAATTTTCTTCCAGCCTGGTGGGAGGCTTGGATCTTCAACAACCTCGTACTCAAACTCTGGTGATGGTGGTGGAGGTAGTGACATAGTGATCAGTATGTTTAGTGCTTAACTCCTTTTTAAGGTTTACTATCGGTGTCTTTTAGATGGAAAGAGTTTAGCGAGTAGTGCTTAGGCATGGAATGCTATGGTGTTGAGTGGGAGGGGAAAGTTTCAGAAAGATTGGAAAGAGAGATTGAGAAGAGTTAGAGTTATTACCACTTTTCAACAGTCTTCTTTAGTAATTCCCAATAAGCCCACTTCTGATCCTTAGGTATCATGACGTACGATATACTCTCCTCATGATACGGTGCTTCTCCTGGTGCTGGTTCTCTAGTTACGAGGTCTGGATATGGTAGTTCAGCAACTTCTCTTAAGAACTTACTCCATGTAAATCTTACACTTAAATCACCAACTCTCTCTCTTGTCTTAGCTGCATCAGCCCACTTGTAGACAATCTTTTCCATCAAGTCAAGGAACCAGCGAATAACTTTCATCTCATTTTCTGGAGTTACTCTTATGAAGGGTATTAAGGTGTAGCACATCTTGGGGCCTAAGAAGCTCTTGATGGTGCCTCCAAGTAGTATCATTACACCTTTATCCCTTCCTGGAAGTATTGCTGGATTGGCTCTAATTATGCAGTTCATGCATTGCACGCACTTTCTTGGATCACATTTCAGCTCTAATGTTGATGCATCCCAGCTAAGTGCACCTGTTGGGCATGATTCTACTACTTCCTTTGCATCAACTTCTCCTGACTTGACCATTCTTCTAAATTCTTCTTGATCAATTTGTGGTGCACCTAGCCATTTACCAATTACTGCGTAGTCCGTGCCTACAATTGCCTTAATGCAGTCAATGGGGCATCCTGAGAACTTAAACTTGATCTTGTATGGGAATTGTGGATAAGTTTGCCACTCTGGCCATCTCTTACCACACTCTTCCCACCACTGTATTGTGTCATAGCACGCGAAGGGACATGTTGCTGGTCCTGGACAACACGTCCACATTCTCTGAACGTCACCTACACCTCCAACATCTGTTGGCATCATTAATCTAACAGCCATCATGAACTTCTCAGCTCTACTCATGTCTGTGTGAATGATTGGTGATGCACCTGTACCTCCACGGAATTGCATTAAACTCCATCCAAACCTATCAACGAGTTCACACATGACTCTTAGTAGAGGTGTTTTCCAGAAACCTGCAGGTGGTGAGAGTATTCTCTCGTGAACTTCGTAGACTTTACCTGCATAGACTAGACCCATCTCTTCCCACTTCTTATAATCTTCAGGAGCTCCTTCTCTACAGATTTTCTCAATAGTCATGTGCATAACTCTACCTAAGATTCCTGAGAATACTCCAGGAGATCTACCGACAACTAAGCCTAAAGCCCATACAAGAACAGGGTACTTACTCTTTTCTGCCATCTCCTTAACAACTGAAGGCCAAGGACCCTTCTTATACTCCTCAATGTATTCTCTAGCTTTGGCAACAGCAGCTTTAGGATCTTTAATTACTGGCCAAAACTCCTCAGGACTCGGAATTTCACCAGTTTCATAGCCAAATCTTGTCTTCCTTTTCCAAGACATTGACTTATACAACTTAGTACGTCTTTAAAAGTAGTTACTACACTTTGTATGTGGAATAAGTACTTATATACTCATAGATGCTAGTCTAGAATCATGTCACTTACTTGGTTAGAGTCAGTATCTCTTGAAGAATTGAGAAAGCATCCTCTACACCCTCTAAATCAACCATTAAAGATGTGGAGATACATTCCCGCTAAGAGCTGGATTCCAGACATATGTTTAAGAAATTACGGTAAGTGGAGGAAGAGAAGATACATAGATCCTGGAATTGTTGAAGTCACTTCAGAGACAGGTGAGAAGCTCTATCTAGTCAAAGTGATCTTACCCGTAAGATCAAGCACAGCAACACTTTACGAACTTTGTAACCTAGCCGACCAGTATGGTATTGGTTGGATTCAAGCATCTAAGATGGGTAACGCTATCATTCTCTGTAACGATGAGACTAAGGCTAGAGAGCTCGCTAAGGTTTTAAGAGATAGAGGTTATTTAGTTGGTGGTTGGGGTCCAAGACTTAGAAACATCAAGATCTGCTCATGCTTCTTAACATGTACAACAGCTGTAATTGATGCAGTACCTATTGAGAAGTCTCTTGGCGATGCCTTAATAGATTATACACAGAAAGAACTTCCAGCACTACTAACCATAAAAGTATCGGCTTGTCCAAATGCATGCGGTGGAGGTTTCGATGCTGCTGATATAGGCATTGTTGGCTACCCAGCATCTGTACCATACATGGAGGGTTGGAGAATTAAGGTGCTATGTCCACCAAGATTACTACTTGATGCTTGTCCAGTAGGTGATATAACAATGATTAAAGATCCCAAGACAGGAAGACCTATCGGTGCAGAGATTAGAGGCATGACATGCATGGCGTGTGCAAGAATTACCCAGATTCCCAACATTAGTAAAAATAGTTAAGAGAATCATTGATACTTGGATTGCAAATGCTAAGAAAGGTGAGAGACTTGGTGATTGGATTGCAAGAATTGGATGGGACAAGTTCTTTGAATTAACAGGACTACCAAAGTATTGGGAGCACATAAAGCCACTAGACAACTGGCCTGGATGGGCTAGGTCTGGATGGCAACCAGAGTATCTTAAGAGAAAAGATGAAATGAGGCGTTATGTCGGTACAAGAGTGCCATACGATACGGCAGCACTTAGTGCTCAACTCTTCCGTATAGAGTAAGAAGAATTATATATTCAATAGTTTCGTTAAACTTTTCCACGTTATGAAGTTTACTTAAGGAGATACCTAACCTTTTAAGTCCTTGAGCAAGAACTATGAGGTATGAACATACTTCTTCAAACTTCACATTTAATCCCCATGCAATTCTAATCTTATTAACTACGTATGCAGGATTATCACACTGTTGTGCAAGACATTGAATTAACCCCTTTACGGTAATTCTAAACGTATGTATGCCGTCTTGTCTAATTAAGCCAAGATTTATCAACTTCTTAGCCTTTTTGTATGTTGTACTTAATGCTATCTTTGTAATTTCAGAAATTCTGTACAGTGACATGCTTCCACCTCTAATGTATGTTCTTAGTATTGTTAGTTCTGTCTCATCGAGAAGTTTATCAACAATGCCATTCCAGCAGTTTACTAATTGTTGCAGTAAGTCCATAGTGTAAATATACGCTTATTGATTTAACTTTAATCCTCAAGTAACTAATTGCATCTATTATTCACTACGTAATTGACTAGCTTCTCAACATAATTGTAAGTACTTGGATGTACGTGTAGGTATTGTGCAAGTACGTTACGTTTAATTAAACCATCAAGCTTGTCTACAATTCCAAATCCTCTTCTTAATTTATATGCATATTTAACACTGCTATCTTTGATTATTATTTTTGAGTGATGAAATTCGTGACCTCTAATTACTTGACCTACACTTGAAATAATGTTATTATTTACTACTTCAGCTTCAACATATCCATGACCTACTGGTCTTCTCTTCATGACTGTGTATGCGTCAAAGATGGCACAC
>NJDF01000047.1 GCA_002254895.1 Thermoprotei archaeon ex4572_64 | reverse complement strand
ACTACGTACTTATTGAGTACTTTAAATAGTTGTGATGTTGCGTAGGGATGACTTAGAGATACTTCTTCAGGTTTTCCACCAAAAATACTGCTACCCCAGTTACCACTAACGTGAACTGTAAACATTGGTTTAGGATTAGTCATTTCATGTCTACTAACGTATAGTAGAAGTTTAGCGTTTAGTTTCTTTCTCTCAACTAAGTCCTCAACTTCGTCAGTATATATTAAGTCCTTATCTGTGAAGTGTATTAGATACGTATCTTCCAGACCATACATTTGATACCTAACCTTATCCTCAATAATTCTTAACTTCAACTCTTCAATAATTTTAGGATGTAGTCTTTTTGAAACTTCATCTTGTCTTGAAGTTACTATGATGATCAATATCTATCACCTAGAAGTTTGGTAATGCTTAATTCAGAAACAATTACTGGTGTTTCAAGACCATGCTCTAGGACAACTTCAGGCTTCACTTCAGCTACAAAACCAACAACTTCATTATTAACTTCAATACATGCTGTTCTCTCAGATATCATTGAGACTAGACTACACTCTACAAATCTACACTTTAAATCTAGACTTTTCATAAGGGAATTGACAACTATCAGTCCATCAGTTAGTGTTAACTCTTTAGAAGTTATTGCAAAGGCTAGATGAACTTCCTCCTCAACTTTATTTCCTGACTTTTCGACAGGATAAGCTACATTACCAATTTCAAAAATTCTTAATCCCGAGAAGGTTAGTGGTTTATTTTCACTTAAAACTTTAAGAAGTATAGGCCATATAGTATTTCTCAAACAGTTGTAGAGTTCTGATTTAGGATTAAGTACACTTACAACTTTATCTACACCTGTAACTTTTTTAATAAATTCTTCAGAAGTCATTACGTAATTGGAAACTTCTTGAAAACCGAGGCCTAGCATAATATTTCTAATCAATTTACGTACTAGGGTGATTCTTAATAGTGAACCTTTAACAGACTGATTAGGTATTTCTCTAGGTATTTTATCATAACCATAAGCAATAGCTACATCTTCAACAATATCTACAGGGTGTAGGATGTTGATTCTGTAAGGTGCTGTAACTACTTTTAAATCATTACCAATACACTCAACGTCATGTCTAGACATTAGTATGTACTTTACGACTTCATCTCTACTTAGCTCTAGACCTAGATAGTCATTTACGTAACTAACTTGTAGTTTCCACTCATTAAATTTAAGTTTTGGCGTTTCTATTACACCCCAAGGAGCATGTATTTGAACGGTCTCAAAGTATCCATTTCTCTCCACAAGATTATACATGACTATCTCAAGCACATTTACTGCACTTTCAAGGTCTGTTGATGATGTTACATCAATAATTACGTTCTTAGTCTTCTCAGTAACCTTTAACTCCTCATTACCTAAAACGGGAACTATAGTTAGTATCTGGTTTTCAGAGTCTAGCAGTGTTGCTATTTTTCCATTAAAGATGGAGTATTTGCCGTAGAGTCTACCCTTCTCAGTAAGTTCTAAAATTTCACTACCTCTCATAACTCTAGACTCACCTAACGGTATGTACTTAACTTCATCAATACTCATCAATTTATACCTTAATGGTGGTTTCACTAAGTCAAGATCGTAGAGTCCTATAGCTATCTTCCTTCTATCTCTACCATAAGTTGCATGTATCTTTTCCTGAAGCTGTATTATTTGTCTAATTGCTTCATCATCAAGATTTACATTTCTAACAACACCAACAGCTATGTATGGCCTATTAGGTACATCTTCAACATAAACTTCAACTTTACCTTTTAAAACATTGACTTTCTTAAGTCCAAGCTCTATCTCTAAAATACCTTTTAAAGCTCTTGCAATACCTTCAACAGAAAAGAAGTCTGGCCTATCTGTAGTAACTTCTAGCTTAACTTCATCATCTTCAATACTCTCAAGTTCACCCTTAATTTTGTTAGTAGCCATTTCAAACTCATCTAGACTTAGAGATCTACCGAGTAGTCTCTCTAGATCATTAAGCTTGAAAGTAATGACTGGCATTCTCTAGTTAATTCACGACTTACTTTAAACATATTTCTCTCATTAAGTTATGGGAAAGTTGAGAGAGTACGTGATTAATGATGCAACTATAGGTATTGAGAAGTTATCCTCAATACCATAGCATTCAGCTAAGCCCCATAGAAAGCACTTAAAGTATCGTATATTATTAGTGAAGTTATGCCATAAATTACATAGTCATTAACAATTATGTAGCTTAAAAGTACTCCAAGCATACCCATAAGAATACCTAAATATCCACCTCTTCTCTCGTAGTCTCTCTTAACATTTTCAAGTATCTCTTTAAAACTACTTTCAAATTTTAGTAAGTGTTCAGTAATTATGGACATATTTATTATTCCTGAATCGTTAAGTTTTGATAACTGCTGAATGATGGTGTTTCTAATGCTTGAAATGGCTTCACTAAGCATAACTGAAATTATGGGCTTCTTAACCTGTATGCAGTAAATGATGGCTGAGGCTATAGTCAGTATAGTATAGTATTGAAGTGTTGATAATCCAATAATGGATAAATCTGTTATGTATGGCATGATTAGGAAGATTGATAGAGATACGTGAGCAAGCTTTCTCAAAGCTAATAGTTTTAATTCAATTAATCTTCTACTCATCAGATAAATCACTCAACTATACTTAATCTCAACCTCTATTAATACCTAAACGTACATTCCTAAGATCCATACTTTAATCTCTTCTCCACGAACTAACTTGTCAATTAATTCTCTATTAATATCCTTAGCTGCCTTATTTGCACGTATTGTAAGTGTTGCATCATCTATATATGAGCTTCTTCTAATAATTATCTTCCTGTCACTACTTAATGTAAGTTTTGAAGAACCTTTACCTATGATGTAATCCGTAACATCACCTACCTTAATTACAATAATCACTAAGGCATCATCTCTCTTGATAATGCTTTTCAATTCTGAATTTAGATCACTCAAAGCCTTACTTGCTGAGCACGCAATTATGCAATCACCTCTCTCTGTCACATAGTTATCTTTTGTTATTTCTACTGTAGATCTGTGAGTTGCCTTGATGTTTCTATGTCCTTTAGCTTCAATAAAATCCCACGCAATTTTTAAGCAATGACTACTCATAACGCATCTACTAGAAATTCTTCTCTATAATGGTGAAAACTTATAGACCTCACTATCAAGCAGTAACTTATGGATGTTGAAGAGAAGATGAGGTTAATTTCAAGATATCCAACTGTTGAAATTGTGGTAGAGTCAGAATTGAAGGAACTTTTAGAGCAGGGCTACAAACTCAACCACTATATTGGTTTTGAAATTTCTGGATACATACATATAGGTACAGGCTTAGTTAGTTTAGCAAAAGTTGTTGACTTACAGAAAGCTGGAATAAATGTTACGATCTTTCTAGCAGATATACATTCATGGCTTAACAACAAGTTAGGTGGTGATTTAGAAATTATTAGGAAAGTAGCTAATACGTACTATATTGAAACTTTCAAGAAAGTCATTGAACTACTTAACGAATGGCTAGTGAAGTGTATGAAAAGGAAAGAGAGTACTGGTACTTAATTCTTGAAATTGCAAGAGCAGCCTCAATCTCAGATGCAAAACATAGCTTAACCATTCTTGGTCGTAAAATGGGTGATGCTGTGCCCATGGCGTGGCTTGTATATCCGCTCATGCAAGTTGCTGATGTGTATATACTCAACGCACACATAGCTCATGGAGGTATTGATCAGAGAAAAGCGTACATGCTTGCTAGAGAAATTGACCATAGGGTGAAGTTAAGAAAACTACGTGTAAATAATAGAGAAGTTAAACCATTAGCACTCTTTCATAAACTAATACCTGCATTAAATATCTCAGATAAAGGAAGTAAGGAAGAACTTTCAGAAGTAAAGATGAGTAAATCCTTACCTGAAACAGCCATATTTCTACACGATAAACCTGAAGAGATAAGACAAAAAATCTTGAAAGCATACTGTCCACCAAGAGTTTTAGAAAATAATCCAATAATTGAAATTACTAGACTGATAGTATTTAGAGAAGAGAGGAAAAAACCCTTCATAATTGAGAGACCAGTAAAGTATGGCGGTACTTTAGAGGTTTGGACGTTTGAAGAACTTGAAAAAATATATAGTGAAGGTAAGCTACATCCACTAGATCTGAAAGAGGCTTTAATTAGAGAATTCACGAGATTTATTGAACCACTAACTAAGTGGTATAGTTCAGGTTATGGTGCAAGACTCCTTGAGGAGATGAGTCGTTTAGTAAAGATTACTCGTTAATGATATCTTTAACGGTCTATTCTCCTACAGTAAGTTACGAATATTCTAAACAACTTCTTTAGATCTTTCAGAAACCTAACCCACCTATCAATACCGTGATGATAAGTTAGTACATTTTCTATAAATTAAGGCTTATAGAGACTTGAAACTCTTCACACTTTCAATCAGTATAGAGGAGTTTCTTCACTTCATCAGATACCGTGAAGTTCATCATTTATAGACTGAGATTTCTCATTAAATCATTTAAATCTATGTTTAAGACTCAGTAGTAACTGTGACTCTTGACTAATCATTACTTCTTCGTGAGGATATACTTAATTACTTCAGACTCTAGTTAGGTATTTATGAACTTCTCATCCAGAAGTATCGAGTTGATCTTTAGAGAAAATACTGAACTTGCTCTTCGCCTTAGAGATCTCATCCATAAATTTACTGAAGATTTGAAAGCTAGATGTGGAAAGATCACTATCAGAATAATGAATTTCTGTGGTACTCATGAGTGGACTACTACACATTATGGATTGAGAACTCTTATGCCTAGAGATGTTGAGCTAGTAGCTGGGCCTGGATGTCCAGTATGTATAACTCCTGCATACTATATCGATGTTGCTATTAAGCTTGCACTTGACGGTGTAAAAGTATATACTTACGGTGATACGTATAGATTACCAACAGTTAGACCTAAAGGTGCTATTAGAAGTCTTGCAGATGCTAAAGCTGCAGGTGCTGATGTCACTTTAGTTTATAGCTTTCTAGAAGCTGCTCGAGACTCTTTAAAGCATGGTAAGGATAGCATCTTTGTCGGTATTGGTTTTGAAACTATAGCACCTGCATATGCAGAACTTATAGTGCAGAGAAAAGTTCCAGAGAACTTGAAATTTCTAAACATTATTAGACTTACACCACCTGCAGCCGTGTACTCTATTAATGCTGTTAAGAGTGAAGTACTTGAGGGAAAGTTACTAATGGGAGTTATTGCTCCTGGTCACGTATCAACAATTACAGGTGCTAAAGCCTGGTCAGTACTGGCTGATGAGTATAAGATGCCTACAGTTATTTCTGGATTTGAGCCTATAGACGTACTTATGAGTATTACTGAAATTCTTAGACAATTTAGAAGAGGTGAAGCAAAGACAGTTATACAGTACAAGAGAGCTGTTACTTGGGATGGAAATGTTAAAGCACAAGAACTTATGAACATGGTATTCAGTACTGTAGATGCTGCGTGGAGAGGTATTGGATACATACCGAAGAGTGGTTATAGACTTAGAGACAAATATTACGATAAGTATGATGCTCTAAACTACTTTGGAGTACCAGATCTCACACCAGAGACTTGGAAATATGATCTACCTCCAGGATGTAGATGTGCAGATGTTATTCTCGGTAAAGCAAAACCTACAGATTGCAAGTTATTTATGAAAAAGTGTAGACCAGATAGTCCATGGGGGCCATGCATGGTTAGTCTTGAAGGTTCATGCTCAATATGGGCAAGATGTGGAGTTATTAGTGAGGAAGTACTTCAAGATCTTGAATCTACAAGTTAAAGAATTAAGTGTTTAGAGTCTAAATTATCATTAATATGAAAGCCGTCAGAGCAAACACCCTATATATGGGAATTCCCGATAAGGTTTTAAACAATGTTTATCTCATCTGGAGTGAAGATAGAATTATAGACATCACTAACGAGAAGCCTAAAAATGTTGAGGAAGTTTATGAGTATGACTATGCAGTTGTCACTCCAGCCTTCATAGATGCACATTCTCATATCGGTATGGAACGTGCAGGTGAAAATCCAAGTGAAGAAGAAACTAATGAAAGAATGGATACTATACTTCCACACCTAGACGCACTTTACAGTATATACATGGATGATAAGTCATTTAGAGAATCTATAGAGTTTGGTGTACTCTATTCCTGCGTAATGCCTGGTAGTGGTAACGTCATTGGTGGTAAGTGCGTAGTTATTAGAAACTACGCAAAAGATGTAGAGGAAGCTTTCATCAAGTATGCAGGTATTAAAGCTGCTCTTGGATATAATCCTAGAAGTACTATTAATTGGAAAGGTAGTAGACCATACACTAGAATGGGCGTTATTGGTCTCTTAAGAAAATACTTAATCAAAGCTAAAGACTCACTAATACTTGTAGAGAAAGGTAAGAGAGATCTTGAAGAGATTGAGCCAGAAATAAGACTACTCTTTCCCATAATTAAGGGTGAGGAAACTCTTAGAGTTCACGTTCATAAGAATGATGATATTGTTGCACTAATTAGATTAAAGAGAGAATTTAATCTAAAAGTAACTATTGAACATGCATGTGATGTTAATGATAGATCTATCTTTGAGAGAATTAAAAGAGAAGAAATACCGATCACTTATGGACCAATAGATTCCTTCTCATATAAGACAGAACTTAAACATGAATATTGGAGAAACATTAAGCTTCTCATAGATGTCAAGCCATTCTTTGGACTTATGAGTGATCATCCTGTAATCCTTCAAAGAAATCTCTATCTACAATTAAGATTTTTCAGAAGATTTGGTATGAATAAATCTGAATGCATATCACTAATAACTTACAATAATGCTAAGATTTTAGGTATTGATAACGTATTGGGTACTCTAGAACCTAGTAAGTGGGCTAGCTTTATTGTGTGGAATGGTGATCCATTCAGTTTAGAATCATATCCAGTGCTTGTCATAGCTGAAGGTATGAAAATTTTTGAAGAGTAAGTATTCCATTATTGAAATCTATGTAGATTTGCCGTTGTGACCAAACATTCACACTCTACACTACCTATTAAATGAAGAGTTTTCTCTCAACACCTTAATAGTAGTGATGTAAGTGATGTTAAGGAAGTTAATGATGATATTATTACAGAAATTCCTAGATGTTAAATATCTTGCAGGTAATATTAAGCCGTAAAGATTAGCTAACTTATATGTAGCAATTCAAGTAACAATTATACATAATACGTAAATTATTAATAACGTATCAACACACTCAACACTAATTCGTTACTTTCAAGTTCTTATTTAGGTTTTCTGAGAAGCTATTAAGTGAGTTTCTTAAGGTTAGCGATTTAAATTATTAAGCAGCTTCATTACTTGATTAACTG
>NJDF01000046.1 GCA_002254895.1 Thermoprotei archaeon ex4572_64 | reverse complement strand
AACTAGTAGTGGAAGTTTAATACCACTAGATGCTTGTAGACCAAGATAGATAAATAGAGGACTATATGTCAATAACTTCCTAACTACTCTATATGGAAATTTACTAGAAATGAAGAAACTTGGCTCTACACCGTACTTTTTTTTCAACTTAACGTAGAGATCAATATAGTCGTAATAATCAAAAAGTAAGTCAGGAAGTAGAATAGATTTTGCACTTAAAGACTTAACTAGATTTACAAAATCTTCAAAGTGGTGAAGATGATCCTCAAGGTAAGACATTACTGTGAAATCACTAGTAATTGCTGGTAATGTCTTAATAGCTTCTAAACCCTTAATCTCTGCTTCTCTATAAGTCATTCTGATTGTTGGACCATCATATTTAGGATTAACTGTAGGTACACCAATCTCAAACATATCAACAATACTTCTAGTCTTTTCAATAATTTCTTTAAATTTCTGTACTGAAGGGTATGAAGCAGTTAAGTAAAGTACTAACTTTACTCTCTCTCTCATATTTTCATCACCAGTGAATTCATGTAGACCTCTATAAGCTTTATAGATTATTTAAGTTTTACCCAAAACTTTACTGTCAATATGTGATACTAGCTATACAGAAATCATTACTTCACAAGATAGAAAGCTTATAAGATGATTTTAGCAACACTCCTTAATAGGTATGTCTGTGACCATAATTTTATTACTTATTCGTAATTTTTCATTACCTGCAGTAATTGCTATATCATTATCTACTTCTTGCTGAGTAGAAGAATTGATAGATTAGAAGATAAATTAAATAATCTTTCATTAATTCTCTGTCAACATGATGATTCATTACTTTAAATACGTATTCACGAAGTAGTAGTAAGATGTTAAAGAAGTTGCTCAAAAAGGAACTTATCAATAAGGAACTTGATGAATATATTTGGAAAACATTTTTGAAGTGGAAAGATGATAAAACTTTTAGAGAAGGAGGGAATGGGAAGTAAGGGAGAAATTTACTTAAATGCTCATTAAACTTAAAGTATATGCATTAACGATTGAAGAATTATTGATTAGAGAGAAAAACTTTCTGAACTTGAACAACTTGTTCGTTCAGGAAGACTTTGCAGATCTTGTAGAAGTTAAGTGTGTTTTACGAAGAATTTCAGAAAGTACGTTAAGGATTGAAGATTCTTTTCAACTTCTCAACAGCTTCAAAAGCGTCTCTTGCATACGCATCTACTTTAAATTGTTTTGCCAATTCTTCACTAACTGCTGCACCACCTATAATTATCTTCACTCGATCTCTCAGCCCTCTTTCTTCAAGTTTTTTAACGATACTGGGTATTTCAAGTGCTGTTGTTGTTAAGAATGCACTTAACCCAAGTGCGTGAGGATCTTTACCTAGATCGTGTATGTCACCTTTAACTACACCTAAGACAATTTTTAACTCTCTCTTCTCATTCTTACCAATCCTATTTCTCAAAAACTCATTAACTTCTTTAAGCATCTCAGATGCAAGTACTAGTTCAGGAATGTGGTACTCACCCTTTTCATACTTCTCACCAACAATTCTCATAGCGTCAGAGATTGTGTTAAGTATAGACTTGACATCTACATCACTACTTCTAACTTCTTCAAAGATTTGGTAAAACTTCTCTAAATCTAATTCAACTATTACCTTTCTAAGCTCTTCAAGTAGATTCACAGTGTAAAAACTATATTTACCTTACTTAATATTCTTATCTTATGAAAATTACTCTTGAACCTATAGGTTACGTTAAGACTAGGTATAGTGATGAGGAGATTAAAGAGTTGGGTTTTGTAGATGCTGAGATTGTAATTCTTGATGAATATGTTGAAGGGCTTAAAGGTATTGAAGAGTATTCGCACATAATTGTAACTTACTACATGCATAGAGTTAGTGATGATTGTAAGAAAGTGTTGAAAGTTAAGCCTAGAGGTTTAGCTAGAAGATATGGAATTAGTCTTGATGAACTTCCTGAACTTGGCGTCTTCGCAACAGCATCACCATGTAGACCAAATCCAATAGGTATTACTGTTGTTGAACTTTTAGGTGTTGAGAAGAATATATTAAGAGTTAGAGGTTTAGATGCTTTCAACGAGACACCAGTACTCGATATTAAGCCATATACTGAAGATAAGTGTGTGAGAAGTTTCAAGTTACCAAGATGGATTGAAGAGTTGAGGCAAAGACGTAGTTAGTAATGTCAACACACCAACTGGCATGAGGTTTAGTTCTTCTATGCTTTAAGATTTAGATCTTAAGAGAAGGTATTTAAAGACTAGGTATTATGAAGGGATTGGGGTTACTTAGTGGGTAAAAGACTACTTGTACAGAGACGTGGTAAGGCTAGTCCTACCTTCATCTGTCCATCATGGAAGCGTGAAGGACCTATAAAGTACGTTCCTCTAGATGATGTGCAGTTAAGAGGAGTTATTAGAGGTGTTGTTAAGGAACTTACACACATTCCTGGAATCTCAGCACCAGTTGCTAGAATTATTCTTGAAGATGGTAGAGAAATGCTTAATTTTGCTGTTGAAGGTATGTATGTTGGTCAGATTGTAGAGATTGGCTTTGGTGCAAGTACTAATCCTGGAAATGTACTTCCACTCTCTAAGATTCCTGAAGGAACTATGGTATGTAATGTTGAGAAAGCCCTTGGAGATGGTGGTAAATTTGCAAGAGCTGGCGGTACATACGCCATAGTGCTCTCACACAAGCCAAACGGTAAGACAGTAATTCAATTGCCGAGTGGTAAAGTTATGGAAGTTGATTCACGTGCAAGAGCAACTATTGGTATTGTCGCTGGTGGTGGACGTACTGAGAAACCCTTCGTAAAGGCAGGTAAGAAGTATCACCTATCTAAAGCTAAGGCATGGAAGTACCCAACGGTTAGAGGTAAAGCCATGGGTGCTTATGCACATCCACACGGTGGTGGTCATCATCCAACAGGTAGTACTCCAGTACCAAGAACAGCACCACCAGGACAAAAAGTAGGCTTTATCGCTCCAAGATGTACAGGTAGAAGATGTTCACAAATCATACCATACTCACAGCGTTACAGAAGGAAGAAATAGTTAGATTAAACTTAATAACTACAATAGTGCATTATTACGCCTAATGAGATTTTCAAGTAGAGCAAATTTACTTCCAGGCTCTAGAATTAGGCATGTACTCGCACAAGTTACTGAACTTAGAAGAAGAGGTGCTGATGTTTATGAGTTCCACATTGGACAGCCAGGTCTTCCACCAAGTAAAGAGATGCTTAAAGATTTCTGTAAACTTCTTCTTGAAAAGTCATTTGAGGTAAGTTCATACACGCCAGTTTCAGGTATTGAAGAACTTAGAGTAGCGATTTCTGAAGACTATACGTACTATTCAGGTATTAAAATTAATGTTGAGAACATCTTAGTAACTACAGGTTCTTCAGAAGCCATTATAGGTACTCTACTTTGTCTACTTGATCTTAATGATGAGGTTGTCATGCTCAATCCAGAGTACTTACTATACAAACCTATAGTTCAATACTTAGGAGCTAAGGTTCGAGAAATTAGAGTTACTGTAGATAATGAGTTTAATCCGAGAGAGGAAGAATTGAAAGAAGCTGTGAGTAGGAAAACTAAAGTTATGATCTTAGTAAATCCTGATAATCCAACAGGAGCAGTATTGAGAGAAGAAATTATAAAACTCGCTGTAGATCTTGCAAGAGATTACAATTTCTACATAATCTATGATGAGGCTTATAAGCACCTTTACTATGAGGGAAATCATACATATGCTGTAAAGTATGATCTAGAACATGTAATAGCACTAAATACTTTCTCAAAAGATCCTGCACTTCCTGGATGGAGACTTGGCTATATTGTTGCTCATGATGAGTTTGTAAAGTTCTTTCAAAGAGTAAAACAATACGTCAATATAAATGCACCAACACCTGCTCAATATTTAGCTCTTCTATATCTCAGAAAGTATAAGAGAAAATATCTTGAAGAAACTTTACCAATATATAGAGAGAGAAGAGATGCTATATACAATGCTCTAGTCAAGTACTTACCTGAAGTTAAAGTTATCAAGCCTAAAGCAGGACTCTTCATATTCCCTAATTTTGAAAATTACTTAAAGAAACTAAACATGAGTGATGATGAGTTTGCTGTAGGACTATTGAGAGAGAAGAACGTTGCTGTAGTTCCTGGCTCAGCCTTCGGTGATGGTGGTAAGTACCATGTGAGGTTGAGTTTTGCGAAAGAGAATCCTAACAGAATTGATGAGGGGATTGAAAGAATAGCTAAATATCTTGTTAGTAAATTATAGTCTCACTTGTCTTAGATATCTGAATGTTTGAACCTTTAACAATAATTAACTTTCTCCTACTACTCATAGCATTAAGCATACCTAATGCGAATTGTGCCTCCATTAGGTCAACATTCTCATCAAGACTTTTAGGACCTTCTTTTATTCTTGAATTAATAAATTCTTGAATTTTCATGCGATATTTCTCTTCAATATTCTTAATAATTCTTCTGAAAGCTTTCTCACTATACGATCCATAATCGTCAAGACAGGGAGGTTTACCAAGGCCTAAAATTTTACTTAAACTTACTAAGTATAGGCATGTCTCTGGATCTCTATCACTTGGACATCTATCTTGACATACAGTCAATGCGTATCTCACAATCTTCTCCATGACTGATATTGGAAGTACTACATAATACTCATCCTTATCAACATTTACACTCTGCATTACTCTCTAGACACTAGATGGTGTTAACTTAAAAATTCTAACCTCCTCATTCATCTTTCACTTACCTCTCAACTCTTCACAACATATCTAGATTCTTCTAGAAAGTTAGTAAGTTGTGAAAACTCGCCATAACTGTTGAGTAATCTCTTTATCTGAACGTCTTTAAGGAAAATCTTTTTAAAGGTAATCATAGCCAACTTACTAGGTGAGATTGATTAGGATTTATGGTATTGCCATATTTAGTGTTAATAGGGATCTTGACGTTGTCTTATTCGACATGGAGAGTATCGGTATGAAGAGTCATGACGTGGAGACTATACATTATAGTCTCCTAAATCAAGCAGAAAGAGAGTTTAAAGAAATAGTAAGTACTTACGAGAAGGCTAGAGATTACGTATTAAGCTATAACGGCAAGTTAATACTTGTAAGATTTTTCTTAAAAAATGGTAATCGTGTAAGCAAGGCAATACTTGTAAGTACTAGATGCGGCATCATTAGAGGTATTGTTAAAAAACTTGAGAAGCTTGGA
>NJDF01000045.1 GCA_002254895.1 Thermoprotei archaeon ex4572_64 | reverse complement strand
TCAACTCTACATACATTATCTGTAATGCTATAAACGTATAGGTAAAACTTAAAACGAATCGTAGAGTAGTACAAGACGTAAACTATGCCTAAAGAGGTTACAATCTTTATAGATCCCGTAACTAGAATTGAAGGTCACTTATCGTTAAGAGTAAGATACGACGTAGATGCTAATAAGGCTGTTGATGCTTGGAGTTCAGCAGCAATGTTTAGAGGTTTTGAAGTATCTCTTAGAGGTAGATATCCAGAATCAGCAATATTCATAACGTGCAGATCATGTGGTGTCTGTGGTGCTGCTCACGCAAATGCTTCAGTACTTGCGTGCGATATGGCTTGTGGAGCAACACCTGAACCTCTAGGTGTCATTTTGAGAAATCTTGCATACGCTATGACAGACTACATATATGATCACTCAGTCCTACTAGGATGTCTAGAAGGGCCAGATTATGGTTGTCTATTCGTTAGAACCTATCAACCAAGCGTTTGGAAAATTGCAGAAGAAACAGACTGTGGCTCACCCTATGCCAATATTCACGGATTTAAGAAAGTTTCTGATCTGTTAAGAGCTTACAACCCCATAATTGGTGATCCAGTAACTTTAAAGAGTATTTGGAGACTTACAGTCTACTATCAAAGATTTGCAAAAGAGGCGGGTTCACTAATTTACGGTAAGTACCCACACCCAGCAACACTAATCCCTGGAGGTATAGCTACTGATCTTACAAATCTTGAACACTTAATTACGGGTTACGTATTTAGACTAAACATACTGACTGCATGGGTCAAGTTCTTAGTAGCTACTTGGTTCGAACTTTACTGGTTCTTTGAAGATCAAGTAGGCTATGTTCAAGGAAAGACCTACGATCCACCAATAATGTTATCTGCAGGTCTCTTTGACGATCCATTTAAGTACTCAGAAATTGGAGAGACAGGTGATCCTGTAGAAATCTATAATAGAGTTGATGAAGCATACGCTGCAAGATATGAAAAGCCAGGCGTAGCTTTCGGTAAAGAGCTTGTGTGGAGAGACTTCACAAAGATTCAGAGAAACATGGTTGAGATACTCTTCCAGAAACTAGATTCTACAAACTCATAGGTCATGCTAAGGGATTACCTATAGAGTGTGAGAAAGAAGTAACTTTTGAATGGAGTATTGATGAGTGGGCTAAAAATGGCTCAACAACACTGGCTAGACTACTGGGTAGAGCCTACTCATTAGCTATGGCTGTCGCTGTGGCTTGGGAAAACATATTAACACTACTTGAAGGATTAACTAAAGGTGAAATTAAAGTAAAAACTTCAAGACCATGGAAGTATCCGGCAAGTTCTGTAGGTGTTGGTTGGTGTGAGGCTCCTCGTGGTGCTGTTAGGCATTGGATTGTTGTTCGTGATGGTAGAATAGCTAACTATCAATACCATGCACCAACAACAGGAAACGTAACACCAAGAACTAAGAGAGACTTCTTAGATGCTTTTGGACTCAAATCACCACCAGAAGGACCAATACCTGTAAAATTAGGTGCATGGCATTTAGAGGCTGTAAGAGGGCCATACGAGGCAGCACTACTCAACACGACAGTCTGGGAAGAAGAGACTGATCCAAGTAAATGGATAGGTCTAGACTTTGTGAGAGCTATACGCAGTTTCGATCCATGTCTAGGATGTACAGTACACGTAGAACTTACAGGTAAAGTTAACAGAGTGATTAAGAAGTACTTATCACCAGCCTACCACTCACTTTAGCCTATCTTGAAAATCTCTCAATTTTTCCCTTTCCCTATCTTCAAAGACATACTCAACATTGTCAAGACATTTCCAGAAACTTCTCATAATTTCAGCAAAATCACATCTGCAAGATAGGCCATACCTTCTAAGTATAGCTATTAGCTTATCAAGAACTTCAGGTACTTGAGTAACTACTTCCTTGCTGAATCCTTTCCAGAACTCTACCCTATATGGCTTGATTAAGATTGCATATGCATCACCATTAAAGAACTTACTAGCATATGCTAATACTAGAGCAGTTATGGGGCCTACATTATGTATGTTATCTAGAAGCTGTGCAATGTCATTGATATCGAAATCTTGAACATCAACTTTATACACTTCAACTTTTTCGTCTAGATTATATGCTATATCTATAACTATGGCTAGGTCTGCATTACTTACAAGATTAATAATATCGATACTTCTAACTTCTAGATCATAAACTTCAGCATCAATTACGCAATACTTCTTAAGTAAGTGTGTGAAGTATGTTCCAAAACCATCATCACCAATGAGTCTATTACCAACACCTATAACTACTACCTTCACGTGTAGAGGTGATGTTATGGAGAATTTAAGTGTTAAGTCACTGTCTTCCCATAATTAAGCCATTTTGAGTGAGAATTTTCCTCTCTTTAAGTATCAATACTTAATACTTAAAAAGTCAAAAACCACTAAAAGAGATGTGAGTGACGTAAATATCACATTAAGTCGTAGAGATTTCTTAAAACTCGGCCTTACAGCCTCACTTGTAGGTGGTGCATTATCAACTATTGACTGGACATCAGCAATCACTAAAGCTGCAGAAATCTTAAAGAGAGGAGATCTTCACATTATATGGATTGAATCTCAAGATTGTGCTGGAGATACAATTGCACTTCTTGACGCTACACAACCAACACTTCTAGAAGTTTTGCTAGGCTCATTCCACAGAGTAGGTCCTGGACAGGTAATTCTATCTTGGCATCAAACAGTCATGCCTCAATGGGGAGTTGAGATTGATGGTAAGCCAGGAAGCTTCATTAAGTTCGCTATGCCTGTTGTAGTTATTAATGAGTTAATTAAGTTACTTAAGGAGGTAGGTCCTGAAAAGGTTGAGAAGTTAAGTGTTACTGATGTACTTAAAGTTGTTCACGATTTTGCAGCAAAACTTGAAACTGAAGGTGTGAGAATACCGACAGTGCCAACACCTGTTAAGATACCTTCAGACTTCACCTTAACATTCATTACGAGCATAGTTAAGGATATTACTAGACTCTACGGTGTACCTCTTGAAGCTTTACCTAAAGTACTTGCTAACTTGGCTAGAAACTTAGGACCTTTAACTGACATTCTTGATGGATATGCTATGTCATGGCCTTTTGAGTCTGTTGATGTTCTTAGACTTGCAGAGAAAGGTAAACTTGGAGATTTCGTGCTCGTTATTGAAGGAGCAATACCTGATGAAGAGTGGGCTAAGAGACGTGAAGGATGGTTCTCCATGGTTGGTATGGAGCATGAAAAACCAATAACATGTACTGACTGGATATTAAGGCTTGCATCTTCAGATAAGTGTAAGGCTGTCGTTGCTGTAGGTACGTGCGCATCATATGGAGGACTACCTGCAAATAAGGTATATCAGGTTGAGCAAATGCCTCTAGGTCTTCCAGAGTGGTCACCATCACCTACAGGTGCTGTAGGTCTCTTCGATGACCCTATTAAGGGAATTAAAGGATTGAAAAGCCTATACCCAGACATCTTCAGAGGTAAGCTATGTATTGCTGTTCCTGGATGTCCAGCAAATGGAAATGCAATTCTCAGAACACTAGCCGTTGCTGTGCTCGCCTTAAAGGGATTAATGCCAGTACCTGAACTTGATGAGTATGGAAGACCAAAGTTCCTATTTGCACAAACACTACATGAGCAATGTCCAAGAGCAGGCTCATACGCGGCTGGCGATTTGAGAAAACATCCAGGAGATCCAGACTATAGGTGCTTATTTGCTGTTGGTTGTAAAGGACCAGTAGTTAACTGTCCATTTGGTGGTAAGTTAGGTTGGATTAATGGTGTTGCAGGATGTGTAAAGCAAGGTGCAGTATGTATTGGCTGTACAATGCCAGGATTTAGTGATCATTATGAGCCATTCTTCAAACCACTACCACCACCAACACCACTAACAGCTGCACAAGCAACTGCTGCTGGAATTGCTGCTGTAGGTGCAGGTATTGGTATTGCGGCAGCAATGGCGAAAGTAATTAAGGCTAAGAGAGAGAAAGCGGTTGCAGGAGGTGAGTAATGTGGATTTTCTAGAATTTGCATATAGCTTCTTCATACCAAGCTTAATCATTGGAGCAATCTTAATATTCTACAGACTATTTAGATACATTTTCTTCGTGAGAAGATATCCAGCTAAGCCTGTCTTTAGGTGGAGAAAAATTGGTGGTGGGCATATTGTTGGAGGCTTCATCATGACATTCTTGAGACCAATAGTTTTTGCTGCTTCACGTAGCTTTGAGACAATAATTACAGACTTCGCAGCTGGTCTTGCAATAATGCATATAGCAGGACTCATACCACTAATCTTCCTACTTTCACAACATTTAGCATGTATTGAAGTTTACGCACCATGGCTAGCTGCTATACTTTGGCCACTAGCTATTCCACTAAACATGACTACGGGATTTCTAGGTGCTGGAATTTGGGGACCCTTAACGGTTGTGCTTAATGGTGATGTACTGTTCGTACTTGCACTTATCGGTGTGTGCTATAAGCTTGGTGATCATATCTATAGAGCAGCAGCTAGAATGGCACATATAAGACTTGGAGATTTTCTAGCACTATTACTACTACTTGGCATACTGCTTACAGGATTCTTATCAGCACATCACTTGCCAAGTATGGTACCTGTATGGGTGTACAGGACAGTAAATAAGGCTGAAGAGTATAGAAGACTATATAGGAGAAGTACTACAGTAATTGGTAGATTGTTAGGACCTCTTGCACGTGCTGGATTAATTAAACCTAAAGATGTAGATAGGGTATTAAAGATAGCTTATAGATGCACATACTGTGGTACATGTTATCAATACTGCACATTAGGTATATATAGTGGTGCGCTTGTTGAAGCTTTAAGAGAAGTACTTGATAATCTTGGACTCTCACCAACAGTACTTAAGACACTGAAAGAACTTGAAGTAACTGAAAAGTATCTAGAACTTGATGGTGTCAAAAGCTTATGGAATACATTCCTAGATAACGTTAAGAAAACTATAGGTAAGGATCCACCTATAGGTAAGGAAGGTGCAAACGTGTGTCTACTCGTAACAGTCATGGACTTACTGATCACTGAAGATGCTATATTAAGCATGATTAAGATACTTGAAAAGGCTGGTGAGAACTGGACTCTACCGTCTAGACCACTTGGAATTAGACCACCAATAGGTTACACTGTAGGTGATAGAGGAGCTACAGCTAAAGTACTTGCTGGAATTCATGGTGAAGTATCTAGGTTAAGACCTAAGAGAGTAGTTACAACAGATGGTGGATATACATACACTATGCTTAGATTTGAAATGCCATACATAATCAATGTAGAACCTGATTACGAGATACTACATGCTGTTGAACTTGTCTATGAGTATGATAGAGAGAAGAAGGTAAAATTTGTTAGAAAAGAACCACTATACGTGGCATGGCACGATCCTTGCCAGATGGGTAAACGTGCAGGACTATTCAAAATACCTAGAGAAGTTGTTAAACTTGCAACACCCTACCTAGTAGAGTTAAAGCGTAAGAAAATCTTCTCAAGATGTTGTGGTGGTGGTGCTGGACTCTACTTCCTAACGAGAGGTGGAATTAGTATACTTAGTGAAAAACTTGGATTACAATTTAAATTTACAGAGAAGGAATTAGACTTTCTACGTGAACTTGAAGAAGATGTTAGACACCTAGCTTACACTAGAGCTGACGATATTGCTAAGGTAAGAGCAGATCTAGTAACTACTGCTTGTCCTGAATGTATAGCTATGTTGAGTATGGCTGTAGGAGCTAAAGGATTAACTATAGGAGTTAGACATGTCATTTCATACGTGTCTGAATACATGATTTAACACTCACTCTCTTCCTCAAACTAGATTTTTTCCTTCTCCTAGCAATTTTTTAAAACTTAAAATTAACAAATTCACAGTCTTAACAATGCACGAATACTCACTAGCTTACGGCATAGTAATGTCAATCCTAGATCTAATCAAGGAGAAGAAGTTGAGAAGAGTGAGAGAGATTGAAATTGAAGTTAATGAATTAGCACAGATAGATCTTGAAATCTTCAAGACAGCTTTAAATGAATTAAGTAAAGATACTCCCCTAGAAGATGCGAGATTTATCATTAGAGAAGTACCAACTACGTTTAAATGTCATTCATGTAATTATGAGTGGAGTTGGAGAGATGTTGAAAGTGATGTTATGAGAGAGCTGTGTGGAGATGAGAGTGAGTGTGACAATCCTATACATCTGAGTCCTAGCCTTGCATCAGCATATGTTAGATGTCCAAAATGTGGAAGTCTAGATATCGAGTTTACAAGTTATGGCGTGAGAGTAAGTAGAGTTGTAGGTGAGGTAAGTGATTGATTTGAGAGAATCATTAATCAGGAGAAGAGCTGAAAATGTAAAGCAAATAGTAGCAGTAGGTAGTGGTAAGGGTGGTGTTGGTAAAAGCTTAATAGCATCATCAATAGCGTATGAGTTATCTAGAAGAAAGTACAGTGTTGGACTTCTAGACCTAGATCTATACGGACCTTCAGTACATAGAGTTTTGAAAGTAAATTCTACAGAGTTAAAAGTTACTAAGCAAGGTATTGAACCTATAAGTATAAATCAGAAATTACAGATCATGAGTATATACTTCTTAATCAAGAACAAACCATCACCTCTAAAGGGAGATTTGAAGAAGGATGCTATTCTTGACTTACTAGCCTATACTAACTGGAAAGATCTAGACTTCCTAATCATTGACTTACCACCAGGTACTGGTGATGAAGTTATACTCATATCGAGATATTTTAAAGATAAATTAAGCCTAATAGTCGTCACAACACCTAACGATTTAGCCTTAAATGTAGTTATGAGGTTAGTGAAAATTCTAAAAGAACTTAGAGTTAAGATTTTAGGTATTGTTAATAACATGTCTTACATAAGGTATGGCAATACTATAATCAAACCATTTGGTGAAGTTAATGTTAGTGACATTCTTGATCTTGAATTACTTGGTGAAGTACCTTTAGATCCTGATGTTAATAAAGCATTAGAGAGAGGTGACTTACCTCTTAAAGCTGAAGAGTTTAGAAGAGCTATTGTAAGTATTGTCGATAAGGTTCTCAAGTACCTTTCATTAACTCATTAGCTATAACTACTTGTCCAAGACTTAAACCACCATCATTTGTAGGTACTCTCCTAGGTAGAATAACTTTCAACCCTACCTGCTCAACAACATCTCTAACTCCTTTAACTATGTAGTTATTGACAGCAGCACCTCCTGATAAAATTACGTATCTATGCTTTCTATTACGTATAAGTGCAGCTACCTTACCTAAAGCATAACCTAAACCGTATTGAGCCATGTATGCTAGCTCTTCACTATCATACTTATCCATAAGTTCAAGAATTTTTTCAAAAATTTTAACAGTATCAATGATGTAGACTTCTCTTTCACTTACTATAGGTACGTCTATAATTTCATCAGTAGGTCTTGCATGTGCTTCAAGTTTAATTGCTGGTTCACCTTCATATGTTCTCTCAAAACATACCCCAAGTAGTACACTTACAGCATCTAGAACTCTGCCTGTACTTGATGTTAACACTCCTTTACTATTAATTATCTGATTAATAGTTAAGCTTAATTCAAGTTCTCCAAACTTGAAACCCTTCTCAATGATGTTTAACTTTCTAAGTAAGCTTCTAACTTCATCTTCACTCATGAAGTTTATGAGATAAGCTACAAGCATTCTTGCAGGATATATTGTAGCTACATCTCCTCATGCTGAATTCTCACTAATTTCAAATTGTAATCTTTACTCCAAGTCTCTGCAAGCTTTGTAGTTGAGTATTCAGGATGAAGATCACATGCAAGTACACAGTCATTAACATCTACTCCATACATTCTCATAAGTGTTGTTAAGTACTTATCAAGATCTAGAAGTGTCTCATATTCATCACAATCACCAATAAACTGTGTTAATATTACTTTATCTTCAATACCTAAAGCACCAGTATTTTGGAGAAGAGCACCGAAAGCAATTACTGGTTTTTTAAAGAAGGTCTTCACTCTAATCCACATAGGTGCATATCCACGACCTCTTCTAAGAAGTACAGGTTCGTTAAGTGTAAATCTTACAACACTATCATCAACTCTATTAACGATCTTTCTATTATGGATTAGTAAATAATCAACAATACCTTTAAGCTTATTAAATGCGCACGACTCATCAGTACACATAGGTGAGCCATGAGGATTACCGCTAGTCATTATGGAGAAGTGATCTTTAAGATATGATAGAAATAGGTAGTGAAGTGCTGTATAGGGTAAGAATATACCTAGATGTTTAAGTCCAGGAGCTACAAGTTTTGAAATATTTGCACTTTCACGTATAGGTAGTAGAATTATTGGTCTTTGAATAGATACTAATAACTTAACACTCTTCTCATCTAGATGTACAAGTCTAGAGGCAACTTCTAAATTAAGAGCCATAACTGCAAATGGCTGTTGAGGTCTATTTTTTCTAATTCTAAGCCTCATAACAACATCATCATCACTTGCAAGTGCAGCTATGTGATAACCTCCAATACCCTTAATACCTACTATGTAACCCTCATCGACAAGTTTAGCAGCTTCACGTATAGGATCGTTAGTGTCTATTAATTCTCCATCTATACTCATTAGGTAGACTCTAGGACCACACTTACTGCATGAAATTCCTTCAGCATGAAATCTTCTAATATCTTCAGGATTCTCATATTCTTGAAGACATTCCTTACATAGTGGAAAGTCAATCATGGAAGTATTCTCTCTATCCCACGGTATGGTAAACATCATTGAATATCTAGGACCACAAAATGCACACGAGTTAAATGGATATTTATATCTTCTTAAGTCTTTAGAATCTAGTACTTCTCTCAAACAATCATCACATATGGCGAAGTCTGGAGGTATCATAGATAGAGAAGCTTTCTTTCTTTCACTTCTAAGTATCTTGAACTCTCTATAACCTTTAGGTTCCGTCTTCATCACCTTCAACTCCTCAATAATCATTACAGGTGGAGCTTCCTTGTAGAAGAATTTGAAAAATTTCTCAATACTTTCTCTAGAACCTTCAACATGTATTTCAACTTCAGCACCTCCAAGATTTTTAACATAACCATAAACACCACTTTTATTAGCTATTCTATAGATGAATGGTCTAAAACCAACACCCTGAACAATACCTACCAAGTGAATTGTAAATGCTAACATTACCTACATAGTGTAGTAGGTTAAATGAAGTTCTTATACATTACGTTATGACGATAAGATATTTAATGAAGTTTAAATAATGTCATGTATGTGTAAGCTTGACGTATTTATACTCTATCCACGTGTCGAATATTTAAGACATTTTGAAGAAAATGCTAAGAAACATGACGTCATAGTACTTGAGGGAGTAGAGAGTGAAACCTTCATAAAGTTCCTTAAAGGTGAAGTTGATATTAATGAGTACTTAATGGAGCTTGAAGTAGATTTTCCACTCTTCACCTATCATCTATACATGCTTGCTAAGAAACTTCACGATTGTGGTTTTGAAGTTATGGTTGTCGATCCATATCAATCAATTTCACAAGAAGTTAGGTACATGCTAGTAACCAATAGAGTTCAAGAACTTATCGATAAGAGAGACCCAACAATACATTACGTAATTAAGCTTGAATCAAGCATTAAAAGAGTTCTTGAAGAGTATCATAAAGCCCTACGTGAGAGAGATTTTGATAAACTTGTAAAATTGACAATAGAATATGCGAAAGCAGATGCACATAGAGTTAAGTTTAGATGTATGCTTAGGGCAAAGAAAATAAGTGAACTCTTTAAGTTAAGCAATAAGAGAGTAATAATTCAAGCACACCCATTCAACGAAATCATCAAGGACTATCTGAAAAGTATGGTGGGCTGTGAAATCAAGTACATATCCGTCATAGATCTCGTGTCTAGAGAATTAAAAATAGAGATACCACCACATCCTGGAGTTGAACTAACTTTGAATTACGTTTATGGAAGAAAATTAAACTCTCAAGAAGAGAAATTATTAGCAGCACGTAGCCTACTCTACGTACTCTTAACACCTAGAACTGAGTACGAGCCTAGACCAGACAATCCATACCCATACTTAAAGAGAGAGTTAGAAGTGCTTAAACTAGTATATTCATTAAGTTATGATGAGTGTAGAGATAGGTATTACAGGATATTTAAGAAGTAAGGATAAGGGAAAAATTGTTAATTTTTAATCTATTAAGTAAGAAATAGGCTTATCCAGACTCTACCTTACCAATAGCTTTTCTTACTGTTTTTCCGTTTGGGCATTTGAATAGTCCAATTATTACTCCTTTTCTACCTTTAGGTGCAAGAATCCAAGCCTTCATAGGCTTCAACTTAAC
>NJDF01000044.1:7141-8433 GCA_002254895.1 Thermoprotei archaeon ex4572_64 | reverse complement strand
GAAGATATTGAAGATACGGTAAGAGAAGTTGAAGTGCTAGTTAACATGATCATTGAAAACTTAACTAAAACCTTAATAAAATAGAAACTACAATCCTCTACTTCTCATATACTCAACATTACCTAACATAAAGACGAGATATTAGATAAGATTAAAGAAAAATCTCTGAACACGTAGTTACAAATAAGTACATACTTCCTCAAGATTTAGGAGGATTTAGAACCTTTAGAACTTAACTCTTCTCTAAACTTAACCTATCATGGTACTCTCTTACCTTTTCTTTCGGCTTTTTTGCATATATTACGTCTCTTCCAACATTGATGAGTATCATTTTTCCTCCTACTTTCAGTACTTTCTCAATTTCTCCTCTCTGTACACCAATTCCTGGAAAAAGAATTAACCTATCCTCACCAATTACTTGCCTAATCATTCTTATATCTTCCTCAGTTACATGTCTTGTAGCACCTACAACACATCCAGCTGCATCACATTCTTTAACCTCTTCAGCTAATGCAATAAATAATGGTTTATCATTCAGTTTAGCATATTTTTGATACTTAGGTGCCTCAGGGTTTGAAGTTAAGACAAGACTGAGAACACCAATTTCTTCACCTCTAATTCCTCTTCCAATCTCCCTAGCCATCTTCACCATTTGACACAAGTTTCCCAGTAAGGGATTGAATGTAATCATATCGTAGCCACATTCGGCTATGTGGAAAATTGCTGACTCTGCCGTATCGTCAATATCGTTAAGTTTCAAGTCAAGAATAGCAATAGCGTCATGTTTATGAATATAATCGACAAGTCTCTTATGATGATTCTTTGTAAAACCAAAAACATACTGAGCATTTACCTTATAAGCAACAACATACTCGTACGTCTCGTTAATAATGTCTAGACAGAACTGAAATCTAGCATCATTCTCATCAGGGTACTTTCTAACATATTCTTCAGAAATAATCCATCTACTTCTCTGCCTAGGCAAAGCAGGATCAAGACCAACACAGAGAATGGATCTTTTAAGCTCTATTAATTTCCAAGTCTTACTTAAAATTAACATAGTACTGTAACTATACAGTTATTATAGTAATTTACTAATTATCAACGTTAGTTCTTAATGCTTATTGGAGGTTTCAGAAAAGTGTAGTGAATTCAAGTGAGAAATGAAACTTGCTTGAAGAAACACTGCCCTGTACCACTGCTAATTAAAACAAATTGAATTGACATTCAAAAATTAGCACATTCCTAATCAATAGAATCACTTTGAAAAGGTAATTCTTAACAATAACTCT
>NJDF01000044.1:0-7124 GCA_002254895.1 Thermoprotei archaeon ex4572_64 | reverse complement strand
AGATAAGGTATATCTCATAATTATGCTCAAGATTAGATATAATTTCTCTTTTCTACTCATTTCCTTTCCAATACAACTTTCAGTAATATTAATTAAGTATTTCTATCTTAGAAGTAATGAGAAGTTATCTATCTTTCTATTTGGAATTCGATGCAACTATTTGTACATTGGTCTTTTACTTAAGTATTTTGGTATTGTTAATTTCTTTACTGGATAATCTTTAACCTCTTCCTTAATCATCTGTACTAATTCTTCAATTTTCATCTTCTTAACACCTACACCTCTAATTCTTACACTAAGCATTTCTGTCTCTATTTCTTTTTCACCAATAACTACTATGTATGGTATCCACGATGTTTCAGCATCTCTAACTTTCTTACTTACAGTTTCATCTCTATCATCAATATCAACTCTGATGTAATGTTCTTCAAGAATTTTAGCTACTTCTTCAACCTTACTTAAATATTCTCTACTTATTGGTATTAGTCTTACCTGTACTGGGCATAGCCATGTTGGAAGTTTAGGTATTTTTCCACTCTTCTCATCAATAGCTGCTTTATCTAGAAGTGCGTATATATATCTTTCAATACTACCAATAATGGCTGTATGAATAATTACTGGATATCTTATATTTCCAGCTTCATCTCTATACTTTATTCCAAATCTTTCAGCATTACCTACATCTATCTGTAGTGTAGCTATTTCTCTAGGTCTTTCAAGTTCATCAATAATGTTGTATTCAGCATTAAGTACCCAATAATATTTTTGACCAGAAAGTACTCTTACAAGTATGGGTTTACCTTCACGTTTTGCAAGTTCTATAAGGTAGTCTCTATGCCTGGTATAGAATTCCTCAGTAACATTGTATAGAGTTACGTAGTCTCGACCAATTTTTCTAATCTCTTTAAAAATTTTCTCATGAACTTTTAAACCCATAATCATAGCTTCATTCAAATCTTTATTAATTACGTGAAGATCTGGCATATAGAATTTTCTAAGTCTAAAACAAAGTACTGTTTCTCCTGGCTGTTCAAATCTATAACTATCAGCTACTTCAAAAATACCGAAAGGTAAATCTCTATAACTTATTACCCAATCTTTAAGCATGGAGAATTGTTGAAAACATGCAGCATATCTTAAGATAAGTTCATCATTCTCAACTCTAATAGTGTAGAGTCTCTCACCAAAAAGTTTTGCATGTTCAGATATTGCTTTAGAGCTAAGTTTAAACATGTTCGTACCCTTAACTTTAAAGACAGGTATTCCTAAATCATTAACAACCTTCCATGAATATTCCTCAACAAGTTCAAGCATGAGTGTGGCTTCAGGACCGTAACGCATATGTCCAATATCTGATAAGTCTTCCCATTCAAAACCAAATTTTCTACAATAATCTAGATATCTTGGTTTTCCACCTACTAATTCTTTCTTAAATACTTCCTTATCTACAAGGATTTTCAACTCTCTATCTCTTAATGTAAATTCGTACTTCTCAGGCTCATACTCTTTACCTTCAGGTGTAAGTATTAGGTAGTAATCTCTTACTTTCTCCTCTTTCTTCTCCTCCTCAATCACTTTAGGAGTAATAGTTCTACTAAGCTCTGAGAGTGGATGACCGAAACACTTAATGGTAAATGCCTTGTAGTAACCAAAGGGTGCCTTAACAACTTCAACATCACTTCTCTTTCTCAACTCCTCATACAGAACATTAAGTACTTCTAATGCCTTGTCAGGTCTTGCAAGTTCTTGACTTAGATGTGCATATGGGTAGACTACTATACTTGAAGCATTAACCTTACTTTTAATACTTAATATCTCATCAACTACTTGATTAATAAATTCTCTACTTTTAACATCATTCTTCTCGACAGATATGAAGACTACAAGTGCATTTTTAGCTTCATCTCTAGTCTTACTTATAGGTTCTGGATTTTCTACTGCCCTATCTTTAACCTCATAGTTAAATTCTTCAGCATGAATCAATAGTAAACGCACAAGGAATAATCATGATCTGTATTTTTAAGAACATAAACTCCATAATTGATGGTAGACTCTTTAATCAAGCTATAAACTTGAAGAAGAATTTTAAGAAACCTATCATAATTATTGAGGGAAACTTGTGGAAAGCTGCAAGTAGAAGAAATATTCATCATCACGCCATTATTGGTGCATTAACTAGTTTAATAGATGCTGATGTTAATGTAGTATTTACAAGTAGTGAAGAGAGTACAGCCTACACCATATACTCACTTGCCAAGTTAGAGAAAGAGAAAGGTAAGAATAACGTTAAGTTAAGCATGGTTAGAAAGTCCTTATCAATTAAGGAATTACAGATAAGATTCTTATCATCACTTCCTGGAATTGGCTCTAAAAGAGCTGAGAAAATTCTCACAATCTTTGAAACACCTCTTCAAGCACTTAGTAGTGTCAATTTATGGAGTAGAAAGATAGATAATATTTCAGAAAGTACTGTAGCACTTATTAAGAAAATACTATTTACAAAATTTACTGAAAAAGAAAGTGAAGAACAGAAATTATCAATTGATGAATTACTTAAAAGTACTGACGAACAAGAAGTTGACAGTAAGTCTAGAGGAGTTAAGCGTGGAGGTATCTATGACTACCTATAGTATAGATATATCTTGTGCCTTCTCAATGGCCCCTCAATTTCAACAACCTTTTCAGGACTCCATCCCGGCACTTCAAAGTCATGACTAACAACTCTAGTTCCTGGCTTAAGTTCACGTTCAAGCTTTGGTCTAAGCTTCTCATTCATTTCTGTACCGAGATATAGAGTCACTACATCTGCTATTGAGTAGTTAAATTCAAGTAAATCTCCATAAACAATGTATGCTCTACCTCTTAATCTATACTTCTCAAATAGTTTTAAGCACTCCTTAACAAGTACTGGATTCTTCTCAATACCAATACCAATAGCTTTAAAGTGTAGTACAGCAATAACTACTACTCTACAATCACCAGCACCAGCATCTATAACAACTTCATCAGTCTTAACTTCAGCAAGTTTAAGCATTTTAAATACAACATCTTTAGGTGTAGGTACGTAAGGTATAGTGGAAGAGAGAGACATAGACTATATAGATAATGGAGTAATTTTTATAAATACAAACATTAAGCCACTTCATTCAGGGATCCAATCATTGAGAAGACATTAATTAAATATCTAGATGAGGATAAGGGAGTCTACGGTAAACACGTACTAGGTAATCTATACGGTGTTAATGAAGAACTTTTAAGTAATGAAGAGTACCTTAAGAATTTAATCATTAATGCTTCAAAAATTGCAAATATGCATCTTGTAGAAATTAGGTCCTGGAGATTTGTAGGTAATGATAGTGAAGGTATAAGCATTATTGCACTAGTTCTTGAAAGTCACATATCACTACACACATGGCCAAAATATAAATTTGCAACACTTGACGTATATACTTGCGGCAAGTATAGTGATCCTGAGAGAGCTTTCGATTATATAGTTTCAAATCTTAAACCTGAAAGATATACAAAGAACTTTATAGACAGATCTTGCATACTCTTCAATCTTTAGAGAAGAATTTACTAAAAAGTGAGTAATTTTCATCAAACTATACAGATACTGGTATACATCTCATAATTCTTATAGCCATCTTAACATCGTCAGCTGTTACAGTCTTTCTACCAGCATGTTTTGCAAGTTCAATACTTTTACTAGCAATATCGTAAGCTATGTATTCTAAGATATCTCTTAAAACCGTAATAGCATCTTCAGAAACTCTCTCAGCACCAGCTTTATGAAAAATCCTATCTATAGGTGCAAGAGGAAGTTCAGGCATATTCAAGAAAGTTTCCACGACCAGGTTATTTTTAAATTTTTATCACAAAAGCTCTGTTGAATTTGTGTGTTGTTTTTGAACATTAAGCACACTGTTCTATCTTTCTTTCCCATTAGTGTAGTTTAGTTCTTCACGATATTTCTTATATGTATATTCTCATTCCTTTATCTTCATGAAGACTTAACGTAAATTACTAACGCTCTACTCAGATAGAAATTAACAAAGATTTTTAAAGAATTGACGTTAAGCTCATTACGAATTCTTGATGGAGATGGTGAAGTCTAGAACTCAATGAGAGAGAAGTTGATTAGGGTTGTTATTTTAGAGATGTCGAGTTGAAACTTGAACTTCTTAATAGAACCTTTAAAAGCTTACTACACTAACTTTCCAATCCTCGTCAATAATGATAGCTCTTCTCACTTCATCAATTATAGTTTCACTACTCTCTAAACTACCTCTTCTACCTCTGCTAAAGGTTTGGTAAAGATACATGTATGCACTATCAAGTACATCGTTAAGCTCATCATCATTACAATACCATAAGTAGAGTAAGGTAAGTATTGAAGAGTCTCCCTCTACCTCTAGAGATATGTCTTTAGTTATATCACTCCACGAAATTAACTTAGTAGAGATAACTAGTAAGCTATAGTACTTGTCATACCAATCATTTGGCTTAATATTTAACTCTTTAGCCATACTTAAGCAGCGAATATACTCTCTTTCAGAAATACTTCTTAAGGAGTTACAGTCAAGAATATCTCTAGTCTTTAAGGTGTAGTTTTTCTGAATAAACTCTTCAAGTTCTCTAACCTTACTTTCATATCTCTCTTTAAGATGTTTAATGATGTAGTAACTAAGTATGGAGTATCCTGTAAGTCCTAGACCATACGTCATACACTCAATTACAACCCATCTATTTCTTGAAAGATCTTCAATATCTAGAGGTTTAAGCATTAATAGTTTAGTAAGTAGAAGTATATAAGAATTACTTAAAAAGTGTGTAATTATGCTAAGTAGAATTAAAGCTAGATTTGAAAGGAATTTAACATCACTAATTAAGGTACTTCCTAAAGATCCAAACCTACTAACCATATCATCACTTATCACAACTTTACCAACACCAGTATTGCTGATACTTTTTGGCCTTAACATCTTACCATTAGTTATCTTATTAGTAGTTATTGCTGGCTTCTTAGACATACTTGATGGTATTTGTGCAAGAAGTTTAAGCAGAACTACTAGACTTGGATCATTTCTTGACTCAACTATTGATCGTTATGTAGATTTTATAATACTACTTAACTTCATAATAATTACAAACTTTAACATTAACATACTTGTACTAGTTCTCTTCTCATTAATGGGTTCACTAATGACTAGTTATGTTAGAGCTAAAGCAGAATCTCTACAATTAAGTTTAAGTGGTGTAGGTATTTTTGAGAGGAGTGAGCGAATAATATATCTGATAATTACTCTCATAATCTTTACCATAACTTATAATCACTTCTTAATCTTCATAATGTTACTAATCTTTGCAATTATAACTAACGTGACAGCTATTGAGAGAATTTTAAAAGTCATTAAGAGGTTGAAGAGAGAGTAATAAGTGAATTTGCTTAAATAAGCTTCTGTAGCTTAATTTTCTAGGGGTTTCAAAGATGAGTGAATGTTCAGTAGTCTATGTGGAGTCTGGTAGGATAGTTAAGAAGGAGATAGTTAATGGTGAGCTCGTGAGTGTTGTTAAAGGCCTTGCTAAAAGACTTCTTGAAGAGTGGAATCCAGAGATGTCTGACTTCATAGTACTTAAAGATCAATATACAATATCTTTGAGAATACCCATAAGTAGAGATGTACTTGACAGATTATCAAGATATAGTCACGTTAGAAGAGTTGGTGATAAAGCTGAAGCATCAATACCTGTATATGAGATTACTTACAGTAATAAGTGGACTGAAGACACAAGAAATTCTTGAAGAGTAGAATTAAATTATCTTTGTAGCCCCCAAAATACTCTCAAAAGATAATCCTAAAGAATCAAGCACTTGTTCAAGAGAAGTTTTCAGATAATCTATATACTTATCAGCATCTATCTCGTCAATTCTAGCAAGTTGTACAGGTTTTACGCCATCACGTGTTCTAGTCTTTACGAAGCTTATAATATCTCCTTGACCAATATTGACACCTAGCTGTCTTAATTGAATGGCAGCTTTAACGTGCTGTGGCTTATTTTTTGTATACTCTTCAAGTGGTTTTGAAAGAGTTACTTTAATGGTTAAAAGATTGAGTGGTACTTCGTGTTTCTTCAACTTTAAACAATACTCTCTAATTTTGCTTCTCACATCTTCAATAACTCTATCTACATCTCTAATATCTTCAATACTTGATATTATTTTTAAGACTTCATGAAATACTTGCTTAGCAATGTCTGGAGTATTTCTCTTCTTACCAACCATACCTTTAATATCTATAGCACCTTCAGGTAGTACTCCTAGGTAGTTCTTCTTTCTACCACTCATAGCTACAAACTTGTATACCTTATCTACATCAATATCAATTCCTAAATTATCCTCAACCCACTCAATTAACTTTTTAAGCTTATCCTCACTTGGATTCCATATGAAGAGACTATCAGTATCTCCATATATGGGTACTAATCCAAACTCTATAGCTTTAGTAATTGCTATACTTATAGCGTATCTACCTAATGCTGTTGTAAGTTCAGCAAGTGGTGGACAGTAGAGTGGGAAGATTTCAGCACCAAAAACACCGTAAGAAGCATTTATCAATACCTTTAAAGCACTCTGAATAACGTTATAGAAGTCTCTTAACTGCTTAGTACTTGCAGTCTTTGTAAGTTTCTTATAGATGTACACTCTCATATCTCTCAGTAAGCCAATAATGAGTGAGGTAAGTCCTTTCTTATTACTACAAACCCAGTGAGGTAGGTCAGGTATTGGTTTATTGTTTACTTGAGTTTCATCTGGACACTTTATGGTTTCGTAAGATAGATTCCACTTCTTAATGATTGATGGGTATAGACTTGCAAAATCGAGAACATAAACGTTAGGGTATATTCCAGGTACTGGATCTAGAACAATAGCTCCAAGATACTTCTTACCCTTAATGATTGCTCTAGTTGCTGCTTGACCTTTACTAGCAATAATATCTTCTTTCTCAGGAATAAGCCAACCTCTTCTTCTATGCTCATAATATAGCATATTTCTAATCCAACTAGATACTTGAGCTCTCGTTAAATCATCAATGGGAGTCTTCGTTATTCTTGCAAGTAGTATT
>NJDF01000043.1 GCA_002254895.1 Thermoprotei archaeon ex4572_64 | reverse complement strand
ACGAACTGTATGGTGATGCTTGGAGAGAAAATGTACTTGAACTTAATGCAAGTGATGAAAGAGGAATCACAGTTATTCGTGAACGAGTTAAAGAATTTGCAAGAACAGCACCCATGGGTAAAGCAAACTTTAAACTAATCATTCTTGATGAGGCAGACAACATGACAAGCGATGCACAACAAGCACTTAGAAGAACAATGGAGATGTATGCACAAAATGCAAGATTCATACTGATAGCTAACTACGTCTCTAGAATCATAGATCCTATACAGTCAAGAACAGCTATGTTTAGATTCTCACCACTACCTAAAGAACTTATTTTTCAAAGACTTGAATATATTGCTAAATGTGAAGGTATAAACATCACCATAGAAGGTCTTGAAGCTATTTGGGAGATTAGTCAAGGAGATATGAGAAAAGCTATAAACATTCTACAAGCAGCTTCTGTAATTGATAAGAAAGTAACTACAGAAACCATATACAAAGCATTAGGCTACATACAGCCTAAAGAGATTCTTGAAGTAGTTAAGTACGCTCTTTCAGGAAACTTTACAAAATCTAGAGATCTATTGAGAACAATAATGTATGAATATGGCATATCAGGTACTGACATTTTAAGAATTATTCAGAGAGAAGTTATGAAGGGAAGTTTAGATTTACCTGATGATGCTAAGATAGAGGTTAGCGAGTATGCTGCAGAGATTGATTATAGATTAACTGAAGGTGCTGATGAGGAAATTCAACTTTCAGCCTTTATAGCTAGACTAGTACTTATTGGTAAAAAGTACGGTGTTAAAGCTAGTGTTGAAGCTACTGAAGAGGTGAAGAGAAGAGAAGCTGAAACTAAAGCTACGAGAAAGAGAAGTATAAAGAGAGAGTGATTAAGATATGCGTAGAACATACCTATGGGTAGAGAAGTATAGACCTAAAAGACTAATTGATGTTGTTAATCAAGAAGAAGCTAAGAAGAAACTTCTTGAATGGATTAGAGAATGGATTAAAGGTAAAATTCCAGAGAAAAAAGCAATACTACTTGCAGGACCTCCAGGCACTGGAAAGACTACACTTGCGTATGCTTTAGCTAGTGAGGTTGGTTATGAAGTTCTTGAACTTAATGCAAGTGATGTTAGAACAAGCATGAGAATTAACCAAGTACTTGGCAGAGCTATGATGGAGGCATCACTCTTCGGCTTTAAGGGCAGAATCATACTACTAGATGAAGTTGATGGTATAAGCGTAAGAGAAGATAAAGGTGGATTAACAGCCATTCTTAATCTCATTAAGGAAGCTAAATGGCCAATAATAATGACAGCAAATAATCCTTGGGATCCAAGATTTAGACAGTTAAGAGATGAGGCAGAAGTTATTCAGATAAAGCCACTAAGTGAAGAACATATTATCCAAGTACTTAGAAGAATATGCAATGCTGAAGGTATTAAGTGTGAAGAAGAGGCATTAAGACTCATAGCTAAGGCTTCAGGTGGTGATTTAAGAGCTGCTATTAATGACTTGCAAGCAATTGCTCAAGGAAAGAAAATATTAACTAAAGATGACGTCTCAACACTTAGTGATCGTGCACATCAGTACGATATGTTCAAAATCATCGATAAGGCATTCAGAATTAGAAGAGTTGATGAAGTACGTTCAATACAATTTCTACCAAGTTTTGATTGGGAAGCATTCTTCCCGTGGGCCCTAGAGAATGTTGTTAACGTTTATGAGAAAAGTCCACAAGCACTCGCAGATGCTTTTGATAACTTATCACTTGCAGATGTAGTACGTGGTAGAATTATGAGAAGACAAGAGTGGGAACTCATGCCATACATGATTGAAATCATGATTAGCGGTATTGCGCTTGTTAAGGAAAAACCACCCTTACCGAGATTTATTAGATATAATTTCCCACAAAAAATACTAATACTTGCAAAATCTAAAGAAATTAGGCAGCTTAAAGAAACCATAGTTAACAGATTGAAAATTGAGCTTCACGTGAGTTCGAGAGAAGTTAAGCTTGAGTATATACCATTAATTAAGCATCTAGTTAAAGATAAGAAGATTAAGGAGAGATTAATTAAAAACCTAGTAAGACTTCTAGGACATTCACTAAGTAATGTTGAGAGAGCTTTAGGTATAAAGTTGAGTGAGTAGTTAAATTTCTCTCAACTCCTCGAAAAGCCTTTCTAAAGATTTAATTTTTGGATTACTTTCATTTAGCTTTATTATTCTTATACGTCCAAACCTCTTCTCTTCTATAAATCCTAGATTTTTAAGAACATCGATATGGTAATTAACAACTACATGATTAACGTTTACCATTCTTGTAAGTTTAGTAATGTTTATCTCTCTAATCTTCATAAGTGTTTTAAGTATCTTAAGTCTTGTCTTTGATGAGAATATGATATCAACTAGATCTACACTCATAACACTAACTCCCTCTTAACAATACCTTCTACTTCCTGTTCAAGAATGTTAAGTGGTTCTGATGGTATGGATATTAATGTTGTTCTACCTCTCATACCCTTACTGGAAATTCTTGTCTCAACAATTCCCTTATCTTTCAAATCCTTTAAGTATTCCCAAAGTTGTGTATGTTTTCTAGGTGTTTCATTATACTCCTCACAGAGCATTTGATACATCTCTTCAGCTTCACCAAAAGTTATGTATGGTGAGTACTCCTTCTTCTTCAACGTTTTAATTATGGCAAGTAGAAAGAGCTTCTCATGTGTTGGTAATAACTTTAACTCTTCAACTCTGATACCTCTTAGAGTGCTCTTAATTGCTTCTCTAACATGTTCAGGCATAATTCTTGAAGATCCATTCATTTCTGCAAGTTTTGCAGCTCTCCATAGGATATCTATTGCGTACCTAGCATCACCTCTATGCTCTTCAGTTAAACTAACATCAGCACCTGCAACATCTGCAATCATCTCAAGAATCTCCTCAGTGTATGCATGCTCATGAAGTGCTTCTCTTGCCCTATCTAGAAGAATTTCGAAGATCTGATCCTTACTATAAGGTTGAAACTCAATAATAGCACTTCCAAGAGAACTTCTCGAACTTCTATCTAGTTGGTCGATAAAGGATAAGTTTTGACTAATGAGTATAAGTCCAAATCTATACCTATCACCTCTACTTAAATACTCTTCACTAAGTTTTACTATCTTTAATCATGTCTAAAAGAAGTTCAAGCATCTCATCACTAGAAAAACCTCTTCTAGGTATTGGTAATTTTAACTGTGTACCTATGTCTTTTAGAACTGAAAATAATGTTCTATTTATGAAGCAGTTTACGTGAACGTACTTCAATCTCTTCAACTTACTTGAATCTGTAAACTGTACATACTCACCAAACTTTCTAGCCGTGACTGTCTTACCTGTGCCTGGCTTACCTATGAGAATAACTTTAGGGTAAATGGATCCAGGATTTCTAATAAACTCCTCAAAATACATGATAAGTCTTCTAAGATGATCTTCCCTGAAAGGAAGTCTCTCAGGTATATATTCAGGTCTTAAAACACTTTCAGACTTAAAGATCATTTCAATACTTCTCCTCTTTAAACTATCTTTAATACTTTACGCTTACTAGGTAAAACATACACACTGTTCAGCGAAACTTTTTCTTAACTCTAACATAATCAAAATTACCAACATATACACCACACCATTCCTCTATACATTCAATAATTACTATACAGTTAGGTGATTCACAATTAACTTTCAGATTCACTTCATTTCTAATAATCTCACCAATAATTCTTTCATATTCTGAATCGCTTGCATTTATACTTCTAAGTTTACACCTAACAACAAAGCTTGAACATCTTAATAAAAGTTCTCTAAACTCTTTCAAGATAGTATTAGCTAGCTCTTCAGGTTTTGAAAACTTTGTCTCATAGAGTATAGGTACAAGTCTTGAGAAGTATCTTGATAATGGTGAACTTAGCATTATTCTAGCTAACTCAATTGATGATATCGATGAATCTATAATTAGTATGCCTGGCATATTGTTGAATACTTGATATTCAATGTTACTTAAACCTCTCAAGTATAGGTATTCCTTAATTTCTTCAGCAAGAAACTTCTCCTTAAAAGCCATAGTTGTAATGATAATCTTACCCATAATTCTCACATAAATGTATATTTAGAACGACTCAATTAATGTATTTATCTTCATCTTTCGAAAACTCTCCATTTTTGAAAAATCAATTTTCAACTCTTCATCCACCTATCTTCTCATACATTCATCTTATAGTTTCTATTCTATGAAATTCAATTCTATCACAGTAACTAACACCTATCTTGTACTTGTATATTGAGTTTACTTTAACTTAACTCTAGATATCTCTCTAAATACATCAACGCACTTAATCTTCACTTCTTTATGAATTTCTTTCTACTCTTCTCTACTTTTAGAGAGATCTCTACATAAACTAGCTTAAATGATGTGTCATAAATTCCAAAAATCTTGTCTCTTCTCTTCAAGATTGAGAGGTATCTTTACCTTAAAAGTCCTTACGAGTTCGTATCTAGTTCTACATATTGATTCTTACACGTATGTTCTCGTATTTGCTACATAGTTGCCTAGATATTAACCTTCTCATCATCACTTCTAATGTTTGACTTTACCTTGATTTACCTTACCATATACGCAACATCTGTATAGCTTTTTCCAAGATCTGAGAATCTAATTCTATGTTCATTAACGATGCTGGTTAGTACTATATATGGCATTTTCTAGTTATTTGAGCTTAACATTTAAATCCTTCTTAATTGATTCCTACACATGCCAGACACTACTATTGAAGAACTTTCAATTAGGAAGATATTTAATAGTAGAGGTGAAGAGACAGTAGAGGTTGAGGTCTATCTAGTTGATGGGTTTGGTGTAGCCGCAGCACCTGCAGGTGCTTCTAGAGGTGCTTACGAAGTTATATACTTTCCCAACAATAATGTTGATGATGCTATAATGGCATTTGAGAGACTCGTAATTTCTGAACTTGTTGGTCTTGATGCAGCTAATCAAGCACTAATTGATGCTAAACTTGAAGAAATTGATGGTACAGAGAATTTCTCTAGAATTGGTGGTGCACCTGCTATTGCAACATCAATGGCATGTGCAAGAGCATCCTCTAACGCTCTAGGAATACCACTCTTTCAACATCTAGGCGGTTCTTTAAAGAAAGAACTTCCATACCCTGTAGGTAACGTCATTGGTGGTGGTAAACATAGTCGCGGCCTTGGACCTGATATTCAAGAATTTCTAGTAATACCTATAGGCGCGAATGACATGTACATGGCCATTAAGGCATGTATAGAAGTTCATAAGGAAGCTCTTAAAGAGATTTTGAAGGTAGATACAACATTTACAGGTGGTAGAAATGATGAAGGTGCTTGGACACCAAGAATATCAACAGAAACAGCATTAAATATACTGAAGACAGTAACTCAGAGAATTAGTGAAAAGTACGGTTTTGAAATTAAGTTAGGTATAGATATGGCAGCATCAAGTATGTGGAGTAATGGTAAGTACATATATAAGAATGAAGGTGTTGAGAGAAGTACTAAGGAGCAGTTAGAGTATGTCAAGCAGTTAATTGACAAGTATGAACTTCTCTATGTTGAAGATCCATTTCATGAGGATGATTTTAGATCTTTTGCAGAACTTACAGATTATACTAAAGATAAATGTCTAATTGTAGGTGATGATTTGTTTGTAACAAATGTTGAGAGATTAAAAATTGGTATTAAAGAGAGAGCTGGAAATGCCATAATCATTAAGCCTGACCAGATAGGTACATTAACTAGAGCTAAAGAGACCATAGAGCTTGCTCTACGCAATGGCTATGTACCCATAGTATCTCACAGATCTGGAGAAACTGAATACAGCATACTTGCACATATTGCTGTCGGTTTCTCAGCACCATTCATTAAGACGGGAATTATGGGTGGTGAGAGAATGGCAAAACTTAATGAGTTAATTAGAATTTGGGAGTATCTTGGTAGAAGTGCAAGAATGGCTATTGTTAGATAGATTATGAGTTTGTCCTTAAATAAGAGAGCATTAAAGGTAATTGAGAGAATCTTAAGTCACGAGAGAGAGTATGGAGTAAAAGTACATCAAATTGACGGATCTACCGTTATTGATGCTGGAGTTGAAATTTTTGGAACTTATGAACTAGGAGTTGAAATTTCTAAAATATGCTTAGCCTGTCTTGGAGATGTTAAGTTGTCAGAAATTGAGATATGTAGTATCTCTTTTCCAAAAATTGAAGTACACACAAACTATCCTATAGAGGCATGCATTATCTCACAGATGGCTGGCTGGAATTTAAAGTTAAGTAATTTTCAAGCAAATGTCTCAGGTCCTGGAAAAGTACTTGCGAGAAAGCCTAAGAAAATTTTTGAAAAATTTCAATACTTTGAAGATAGTGATGAAGCTGTACTTGTACTTGAAACCTCCAAAATACCTAATTCTGAAGTAGTTGATTACTTAGCAAATACTTGTAAGGTATTAAAAAGTAATCTATACATAATTACTACATCACCTACGAGTCTTTCAGGAATTACACAGATATGTGCTAGGATAGTTGAAGTTGCAATTCTTAAACTCCTCAACATGGAGTTTCCATTAAGAAACATAATTTACAGTTTTGGCTCATGCCCTATACCTTATCCAGTACCTAATTACCTAACTAGTAGTGGTCTTGCTAATGACTTCATAATATATGCAGGAAAAGTCACTCTAATGATTAATCATGATGATAGCGATTTGAAAAATTTATGTAGTGAGTTAGTGAGTAGTGCTTCAAGTGGTTATGGAGTACTTCTAAGTGAAGAACTAGAAAGAGTAGGTGAAGAATTTCTATACAAAATTGATCCTAAAATCTTCTCACCTTCACAAGTTCAGATATACTCCTTAAAGACAGGTAAAGTATATTCTGCAGGTAAAATCGATAAAAACATTATTACTAAGATTTTAAGTAAGTATTATGGTGTTAAAGCATAACTTAACTACTAATCTCGAGAAAGGTCAATAGAGCTGACAGCTCATAATCATGAAGCTACAAGTTCTTATGGTGGTTTTGGTAAGAGGCTTAGACCTTTAACTGAGGATAGGCCTAAACCTTTAATTCAAGTTGGTTCAAAAACTATAATAGAATGGCAGATAGAGTGGTTAAGGAGTCAAGGAATTGAAGAAATAATACTTGCAGTCAATAAACTTAGTGGTGTTAAAATTTTTGAAAAACTTGGTGATGGTTCTGATTATGGAGTAAAAATATACTACAGCGTCGAAAAACAACCACTAGGAACAGGAGGAGCTGTAAAGAATGCTGTAAGATATGTAAGTGATGATAAGTTCATAGTTGTTTATGGAGATATAATTACCAACATGAAACTTAAACCATTAATTGAAAAATTAAGAGATGAAGATGCCATCATGACTATCATACCTTACAAAGTCGAGAGAGTTGAAGTTATATTAAGTAATGACTATGTAGTTGACTTTAGAGAGAGAGTAATAAACATTGATGGAGGTGTTTATGGATTTTCTAGACAAACCCTCAAATACTTTCCAGATAAGTGCGAATTGAAAGAAATGCTACCCATTTTAGCTAAGATGAGAATTTTAAAAGCAATTAATTATAAAGATGTGTACTGGAGAGCAATTAACACTCTTAAAGATGTTGAGGAAGTTTCTAGAGAAATTGACTCTATATTTAAAAATTTGGAGAATCAGTAATGTCTAGGGCTCTTCATTAATCGTGTTGGAAGGGTATCATCATTTAATCTAGAACTTTCACATCCAGTATTTAAATCCTACATTAAGAGTTAAGTAATAGTTTTGTAGTGCATGTAGTTAAGTCAGAATGTTCATACCTCTCATCAGTGACGTTCCTACAAGTACGGCATTTGCACCACTCTTTTCCGCATATACTATATGTTCTTTACTCGATACTCCACTTTCAAGAATAATCAAATTCTTAACACAACTTCTAACTGGCTAGATCTACTTGCCAAGTATCAATGATGAAGTCTTTAAGGAGTATTGGTAAATTACTCAACTCCTTAATTAATACTAGATAAGTATAGTTACCAAGAAACCAGAAAGGTTCTGTAAGTACTGAGAAACCACAAACATAACTTTTCACTCTACATACATACTCCTCAGGTCTAAGTTCAAGATTAATAATTCCTTTAGGTGATGCTCTTTTATACTCAGCAATTACACCTACACGTCCAGTTTCATTACTACTAGTAATACTACCTCTTAAACTAATTAACGGTAGAGTTCTCTGATCGTTAATCCTTAAATACTTCTTCTCAAATTCTACAAGTTTTCTCCTATACTTGACGATAATATCAACTATACTCATGATAGAGCATTAACTCTACACGTAAGTACTTAAGCGTTTCTGTTAGTGTATAATTATTTACTATAGTTATGTACTGATTCTTGCTGAGTAATTTTTATAGTGTAGGAGCTGCATATATCACCTAATGTGTGTAATACTCATAATAGATAATTACGATAGTTTTGTATACAATATAGCTCAAGCTATTGGTGATCTAGGTTTTAGACCAGTAGTTGTGAGAAATGATGAGATTACGGTAAGAGGAATAGAAAGGATAAAACCTGATGCTATAATTATCTCTCCAGGACCTGGATCTCCTGAAAATTCTAGAGATGTAGGTATATCGATAGATGTTGTTAAGTACTTTACAGGTAAGAGGCCAATACTAGGTATATGTCTTGGTCATCAAGTTATAGGTTATGTATTTGGTTCAAAAATTAGAAGAGCTAGAAGAGTCATGCATGGTAAGACAAGCTTGGTGAGACATTACGATTCAAAACTTTTTCAAGGAATACCTGAGAAATTCAGAGCTATGAGATATCACAGTCTTGTTGTTGATAGTGTTCCTAGAAACTTCAAATTGAATGCTATATCTCTTGATGATTATGAAATTATGGGTATGGAGTGGAGTGAAGCTAAGATTTATGGATTACAATTTCATCCAGAATCTGTAGGCACAGAATATGGTAAGAAAATATTAAAGAACTTCATAGATATAGCGTTAGAGTGACTGTAAAGATAGCCGTAATAGGTGCAGGACCTGCAGGACTATACATAGCAAATCTACTACATAATGAGAGCTACGATATAACTATATTTGAAGAGCATGGATTTATTGGTAGTAATCACTGTACAGGAATAATTAGTGAAACGACGTTTAGAATGTTAAATGTTAAGAGGGAAATTACGTTAAATAAAGTTAAAAGTATAGTAATTACGGACTTGAAGAATAGTGTAAAGTTTAAACTTAAAGATGATGTACTCATCATTAACAGACCTAAACTTGAAGAAAGCTTATTAAATAATATTGAAGGCAGTGTACATCTCAGATTGAATAGAAAGGTGTTAAAGATTGATAGTGATGGTCATGTAGTTACTAGAGATGGTGTTGAGAAGTTTGACTTAATAATAAATGCTGAGGGTTCAAAAGGCGTAATTACTAAATCAATAATCCCATCATGGAAATACGATTACATATATGGACTACAGTGTGATTGTAAGATTGTTAAAGATCACTACTTAATACCAAGTAGTGATGATGAGGTCGTAGTAATTTTTAACAGTAAGTTAAGTAGATGCTTTTTCTCGTGGA
>NJDF01000042.1:4636-7136 GCA_002254895.1 Thermoprotei archaeon ex4572_64 | reverse complement strand
AGATAGTATTCTATGTCTAGACCTGTCTGTCCAGCGTTAAGAAGAACAGAAACTGGATTTATATGTGAATATACAGGAAAACCTGTTAATCCTTTTGCATGGTATTGCCTACTTGACTACTACACGTGCCCAATATATGTTGCTCAAGTTAAGGAGGGTAAGAGAGTAGAAGCTAAGGCTGAAATTAAACCTATAGAAATTGAGGAGAAACCTGAAGAGAAGAGAATAGAAGTAGAAGAAGTTGAGGAGAAAGCTGTTGAGAAAATTCTTGAAAAGAGAGAACTTCTTGAACTTCCAGAACCTGAAGATGCCATTATTGAACATGTGTCACAGATGTTAAGTAAATTTGAAAGTGGTGTCAAGAACTTGGATAGTAAGTGGAGAGATTATGAAGATAGTGTGAACAGTGTGAGATATGATTGGGAGAAAAGTAAGGCAGTACTCTCACAATACTTGACTATACTTGAAAGAATGATAAGTAGATTTAACATTGACTTGAAGGAAGTTGAATTAAGAAGAAATTCAGGTATTCTTGATGAATCAACATACTTAAAACTTAAAGATGATTTGAATAGAAAGCTTGAGAAACTGTCTGTAAAGTATTCAGAGTTGAAAAGTAAGTTTTCAGAAATTGACAATGTAATATATCAACACGTTAAGAGAGTAATAATAACAACACCAACACCTGAAGTTAGTAGATTAAGAATATCACTTGCAAGACTTGAAGATATGTATAGAGAGGGAAGAGTAAGTAAGGAAGTGTATATTAAGCTTAAAAGTGAATTAGAGAGACTTCTAGGAGGATCTACATGATTGAAAATATACTGAAATTATTCACAGATATTGTAAATCATGTAAATAGAAAGTATAGTGAATATAGGAGTGAACTTGATAAAATTATGAAGATATGGAATGAGTATAAAAGTGCCGTAAGTAATGTTAAAAGAAACTGGGATGTTGATAGTATAGCAATATATTCAAGAATTAATCAGTTAAAAACTGAGATTGACATTATTAAAGAACAACTCGAAGTTCTTAAAAGTAGATGCTATGATTAAAGATTTAGAAGATGCTAGACAAAGACAAGAAATACCTGAAGAACTTTATGAAAGATTGAGAAGTGATTTAGAAATGCTTAGGAGAGTTATTCAAGCAATAAGTCTTGTCAGAGTTGAAAGAAAGGAGAGATAATCTCAATTCTTCTCAATAATCTTAATCACATCGCTAGTAGTACCTTGATGAACTACTTCACCATTAATTATAAGTACTGCCTTAGAGCTAACTTCTCTAGCTTCCCATAAGTCGTGAGTAACGTGAATAATAGTTATGCTAAGATCTTTATGAAGTTGTTTTAACAATTCAAGAACTTCTAACTTTAAATGAATATCTATATGTGATGTAGGCTCATCTAGAAGTAGAATTCTTGGATTAGCAATTAAGGCTCGAGCAAGAGCAACTCTCTGCTGTTCTCCTCCAGACAACTCTTTAGGTTTCTTGCTAAGTAAATGCTTAATTCTTAACTTATCAGCAATAGCATTTACTTCTCTCTCAATCACATTCCTATCATAACCTCTAACAATTAGAGAGTACGCTATGTTCTTAAAGACATTTAGGTGAGGAAAGAGAGCAAGATTTTGAGGAACATAGCCAACACTTCTTCTCCAAGATTTAACTAAGATTCTTCCTGAAGATGAAACTACAGTATTGTTAATAATGATACTACCGTAATCAGGTGCTAAAGTACCTGCAATTAGTTCTAAAAGTAAAGTCTTACCAGCACCTGAAGGACCTAGAATAATCATGTAATCTCTAGAATTGACTTTAAAGTTTACATTTTTCAAAGTAAAATTTCTCAATCTCTTATAGACATTAACGAACTCTATAGATGACACTCAATCCACCTTGCAAGTAACTTGCATAGAGTGAATACTAGTAAAGTAATGAGTAGTAGTAATGTGCTTGGAGCAAGTGCACTCCACAAGCCTTCAGTTAAGAATTTCTCAAGTATCAACACTTGTATAGTTTTTGGAAAGTAAGCAACTATAAGTATTGCACCAATCTCTGAAACTGCTCTAGCCCATGTAAGTATTGCACCTGTAACTATGTGCTTTAAGGCTAATGGTATAGATATGGTTAGGAAAGTCTTAAGAGGTGAAGCACCTAAAGTCATGGCAATATGCTCAACATTCTTATCAATACTTTCAAAACCACTTCTAACAATACCGACATATATAGGTGAGCTTACGTAAGCCATAGCAGTTATGATGCCCCAAAAAGAATCAATAATTTCAATTCCAAAAAGTCTAAATAGTTGAGAAAGAGGAGAGATACTGAAAGCTAGTAGTATTGCAATACCTGCAACTGTGTGAGGTATTACCATGGGAAGTTCTAGTAGAGACTCCAATACAGGTTTTAACTTGAAATCTCTACGTGCAAGCATGTATGTGAGTGGTGTAGCAAAAAGCATTACAAGAAGAGTAGCTATACACGCTGTCGTGAA
>NJDF01000042.1:0-4628 GCA_002254895.1 Thermoprotei archaeon ex4572_64 | reverse complement strand
AGAGTAGCTATACACGCTGTCGTGAAAGTAATGACTAGAGCATTCATGACATCCAAGGTCATTCCCAACCTGATTACAGGAACACCATAAGTAAATAATGATATTGTAGGCACTATGATGAGGATAAGTAGAAAGATTGAAAATATGATTGTAATTAGTGAAAGACTATCCATGATAAATCCCTAAAAATTCCACCTCATAATTTCTTAAATAACTTTCAAGTTCTTTAGGAAGACTAGACACATTATATACAATGTACTTATTAAGGAAAGGTTGTGAATATTCTTTAAATAATTTAGAACCAATATCTGATAGTAAGAATTTTACAAACATGATTGCCAGCTTCTCATCCTTATCATTTTCTAATGCACATTTAGGTATGGTTATACCGTAAAGTATAGATGAACCTTTAATTTTCTTCTCAAACCTACTTTTAGCGACGACATGTTTATAACGACACATTATAAAAACAATCCAAAGTCCCTTTAGGGACGATATGTAACTTACATATATTTAGGTACTAATCTGTAATCAGCAACTGCAAGTACATGACAACATTTACCTAGATCAGTAACTTTTCGAATAGCCTCCACACTACCACTAGCTTCACGTCTAACATCGAAGTTTGGATACTTCTCTTCAAAAACTTGTTCAAGCTCTTTTAGAGGAAGGTTAAGAGAACCTGCATGAAATATGTAGATAGTACTTCTCTCTTCAAACTTGAATGAGACTGCAATAATTATGTACATTATTACAGCAATAACTATTATCAAGATTACATGTACTACTCTATTCATAATCCGAAATCGGATAACGGATTTTTAAGCAATCTCTATAGGAGAAAATTAATTATAAAAACATAACTAGAAGTAGTGGTGGAGAATCTTAACAGAATTAACATTAAGATTGATGTAGTTTTGGAGTGTAATGGTAAAGTAATTCTTAATCAGGAACTAGCTAATCTACTAGAACTTACCGAAATTACAGGTTCATTACATAGGTCTTGCAAACTTCTAGGAATTCCATACTCAAGAGCTTGGGAGAAGATTTTAAAAATTGAAAATATTTTAGGTAAGAAGATTTTAGAGAAGAAAAAAGGTGGTGCTGGTGGTGGTTATAGTAGGTTAACAGATTTTGGTAAAAAATTGTTAAGAATATACAAGACTAGCTCTACGAGAATAATGGCACAGAAAGTTTCCACTAAACACTTAGTAATTGCTAGTAGTCACGATGTACTACTTGAACACTTCTTAAGCTACTTAGTGAGAAAGTACAACATCAAGGTAGAGACTTTATGGTTAGGATCATCAGGTGGTTTAGCTATGATAATGCTTGATAGAGCAGACATTGCAGGTACGCACTTATATGATGCAGAGACTAGACAATACAATACACCATTCTTGAGAAGGTACTGGATTGAAAATAAGGTAGTTCTCATACGTGGTTATCAGAGAGAGATAGGTCTCGTATATAGAAGTGATGTTGAGCTAAACGATGTTGAAGATATCGTATTGAAGAGATTAAGAATAGTTAATAGAAATTTAGGTTCAGGTACTAGAGTTCTTCTAGACTTACTATTAAGAGATGTGGCTAAGAAGCTTAATATAGATTATCGAGAATTAATTAGAAGTATTGAAGGTTACGATGTTGAAGTATATACTCACAGAGATGTAGCTCAATACATAGTTGAAGGAAAAGCTGATGTAGGTTTAGCAATACGTTATGTAGCGGATATGTATGGCTTAAAATTTAAACATATAGCGTGGGAGAACTTCGACTTCGTAATACCTAAAGACAGGTTGAGTAAAGATGAAGTTCAGAAGTTTCTTAAATTTTTAAATTCTAAAGAATTTCAAGAATTAGCAAGTATTCTTCCTGGATATAGAGTAACTGAAGATACAGGTAAGATCATCTATAGCTAGTAAAACTGCTCCATCAACTCTTTAACACTTGATAACTCACTTATCACTTTACTCAAACTTTCACGAATTTTCATAAATTGCTCAATCATCTTTTCAGGTAAGATTAGCTTAATTAATGGTTTGTAAATTTGCATTAGAAAGTCTTCAACTCTCTCAACTTCTCTAACCTCAATGATCATAACATTCAACTCATTTAATAGTCTTCTAAGTTCATCAGGTACTTTCCTAGTAATTATTATGGTAATGTTAGGCTTAACTTTTGATAGTATTAACATTCTTCTCAACTCATTAACATAACTTTCATAAAGTTCTCTACGCCATTGATCATAATCAATCCATATTTTGAAAGTAAAATTTTCAACTTCTCTTTCACACACCATATTTATGTACATTTTCTCTCCATTCTCAAGTTCAATAACTACATACTTACTGATCTTAAAGCCAAGATTTTGAAAGAACTCTGTTAAGAAATCTTCAATTAATGTTTTACTTAAGGTGTACTCTTTATATTTTTCAAAATCTACAATTTTAGGTAATTTGACACGTTCTTCAGGAACTTTTTCAACTCTTCTCAATAATCTCTCAATTACTAAATCTTCAAGCAATGGTGCAGGAATTATGAAGTATGGTTGTTGTGGATATTTAGCCTTTACAATACCAATACCTTCTAAAACATTTATTAATGAATCAAAACTTATACTTGAAGTGAAGAGTAGTAATGTGATGTCTATGTTAAGTATAGCTGAGCCTGAGAAAGTAAGTGATCTATCGTAAGCTCCTAACTTAATATTTCTTAAAAGTTCTGCTAGTTTTTCTCTAAGTTCTTCAGGTATCTTTTCAATTCTTAAAAACTTTAAGAAAGCTTGTTTAAAGATCTCATAATAATTTGACTCTATCTCTTCAAGAACTCTATTTCTATGAAGTGCTTTAAGATTTCTATGATCCTCAAGAAGCCTTATGATGAATTTTAAACCAACACTGTATGCGTGATAAGCATAATCAGTACCTACAAAACTTACGTAAAGTGATGTATATTCTCTGAAAAATGAGTTTAAGACTTCAATGCTTGGCTTTTCCTCAAAATCAGTATCGCAAAATCTTCCTCTAAGTATTAGAAGAGCAAGATATGTACCTATAATTTCGTAATCTTTACCTAGAAACTCCTTTACCCACTCTAGAGACATTATGATTTATATTAGCTTTATAGATTTACAAATCTTAAGGTATTGGTACTCTTTTAGCAATATCTGTAATTATTGGAATATTCCACATATCACCCTCAATTATCTTAATAATACCGACAATCCATACTATAGTTAATCCTACTCCACCAAGTATTTTAATTACAGTACTTACAATCCATCCAATGATGGGTATGAGATCTAGAATAACTACTGATAATCCAAGTAGTATCATTATTATGAAGAATGCAATACTATTCTTTAACCAAAACTTTACAAAATCTGTTTTAGGTCCTATGAGGTACGTAATGATTACTCCAACAATGCTTAAACACCAAGCTAATAAAGACCATAACTTCTCATTAACATTACTCATAGTTTGAATTACTGAGAGCAATTTTTAAAATACTAAATTCTATCTAGGAGTTAATTTCTTCCTTACTAGCAAACTTTATCTAAATGAGAAACACTATAATTTTATGAGTGGTCTTGATAAAGCTCAGGAATTGTTAAGAATAGCAAAAACAATTCTTAATGACTTAGAAGATGGTCTTAAAAGAATTCTCATAAAGGATGTCTTCACATTTAAGAGAGCATACTCAGCACTACTCATAGCTTTTGCATTCAGTATAGATGCGTACTCAACTTTTAAACTGAATAGAAGAGCAAAAAATCATCAGGAAAGACTACGTGCACTTGAAGAGTTAGGTATGAATGACTATAGAGAACTCTATATGAAAATTCTAACAAGAATTTATCAAAGTATACCAGATAACTACTTCGTTATTGAAGATTTTAGAAATCACTTAAACTCTGTGAAGTCATATATTGATCTAGTTGATAAGGAGTTAAAGATGTGAGAAGATAAGGTGAAACTACCTAGCTAGGATGAAGTTTTAGCCACTATTCTTAATCTTTCAACCCCTCTAATGATCTCGATAATCTCAACTACACTCTTAGGTACAAGTTCTTTCCACTCATTACAGCCCTTAATCATTAACTCTCTAATTCTTGTACCTGAGTACTTATCTCTCTCAATCATATTTATCATCTCTACCTTAACATTTGCATCTCTAAAGAGTTTAGCAACAAACTCATTACCCGTATAGACTACACTGAATGGTGGTGTATAGGTTTGTACATATCTTACCCATAACGCATTGTTCTCAATATCGTTTAGAGGTACAATTATAATTCTAGATAGGTCAATTCCGTATTCTCTTAAAGCTTCTCTAAGCATCCACATCCTTTCACCAGTAGTGAAGGGATTTCTTAACGTGTAATTATACTGTGCTGAGCCAATAATGATAATTAACTCATCAACTTCATTAAGAATTTTCCTGATAATCTCTAAGTGACCTTTATGTGGAGGTTGAAATCTACCTACAAATAAACCTCTAAGAACCATTAAGAATATGGAGATTGCTCTAAAATTTAGCATTAACTTAACTTCTACACCATGTGACTAACATTTACGTATAGCATAATAACTTAAATTAAGAGTGTAGTTTTTATGAATTGCATT
>NJDF01000041.1:4230-5154 GCA_002254895.1 Thermoprotei archaeon ex4572_64 | reverse complement strand
TCATGAGGTTGATGGCTATGTAATTCACGACTCAGCACACGTACTTGGACTCATTGCAGGTAAAGTCTTTCCAAACCCTCTAGATCAGGGAGCTGACGTTATGACAACATCAACACACAAGACTTTTCCAGGACCTCAAGGAGGTGCTGTCTTGACTAATTCTGAAGAATTATTTAGAAAAATACAGAAAAGTATTTTCCCAACCTTCACTTCAAACTATCATCAACATAGATATGCTGCACTAGCCATAACTAGTCTTGAAATGATGCTCTTTGGTGAAGAGTATGCTAGGCAAATAGTGAAGAATGCTAAGAAGCTTGCTGAAGCTCTATATAATTACGGATTGAAAGTATTGGCAGAGAATAAGGGATTCACAAAAACTCATCAAGTACTTATTGATGTTTCAGATAGAGGAGGAGGTTCAAAGAATGCTCTACTTTTAGAGAAGGCAAACATTATTGTTAATAAGAATCTACTACCTTGGGATAAGGATCCAGTAAATCCTAGTGGTGTAAGGATTGGAGTTCAAGAAGTAACTAGACTTGGTATGAGAGAGCATGATATGGAAGAGATAGCTAAGTTTATAAGCGATGTGATTCTTGAACGTAAAAGTCCAGAAGAGGTGAAGAGGAAGGTAGTAGAATTTAGAAGAGAATTTGCCGAAGTTAAGTATGGCTTTGATTTAAAGAGTTTTGATTTAGAAAATGCTGTTAAACTCCTCATTTAGACTTAATGAATTCTTCAACTAACTTGCTAATCTCATCTCTAGTGTAGGTTCTAGCTATCTCACCACCATATAGTCTTGTAACTCTATCACTATACTTCATGAGTTCTAAGTTGTGAGTAACTACCACTACTGTTATTCCATAAGTCTTGTTAATATCTTTGAAGATGTTCATAACTTTTCTAGCATTTTCTGGATCG
>NJDF01000041.1:0-4225 GCA_002254895.1 Thermoprotei archaeon ex4572_64 | reverse complement strand
ATCTTTGAAGATGTTCATAACTTTTCTAGCATTTTCTGGATCGAGATTACCTGTAGGTTCATCTGCGAGTAGTATCTTTGGTCTCGTCACTACTGCACGTGCAATAGTCGCTCTCTGCTGTTCACCTCCACTTAACTGACTTGGTCTTTTATATGCATGATCTTCAAGACCTACAAGTTTAAGAGCTTCAAGTGCAAGTTTTCTTCTCTCACTTCTAGAAATGCCACGAACAATTAATGGTAATTCAACATTTTCAAGTATTGTCATTCTTGGAATAAGGTAATATTGCTGAAACACAAATCCAATATTTTCATTTCTAAACCTAGCAAGTTCACTCTCACTCATAACATTCAACTCTCTATCACAAACCCTAACGATACCTTTACTTGGTCTTTCAAGACCGCCAATAATGTTCAGTAATGTTGTCTTACCACTACCTGAAGGGCCAATAATGCAGTGAAATTCTCCTTCACTAACTTTTAAATATACATTTTTAAGAGCTACATAATCTGAAGAACCTACCTTATATATTTTCCAGACACCAATCAATTCTATAATATTACTCATAACTCATCACTTTCTTCTTAGCAAGTAAATTACTACACTAATAACTACAATACACGCTATAACTCCTACAGCCATAATGACTGTACTGATTTTCTTCTCTTCAACTTTCTCTATACTTAGCGTTGAATTCATAATGTCAATATTTAAAGTCTCACTGTGAGTGTATTGATGGCCATAATCATCCTCGTAGGTAATTTCAATTCTGACAAATGCTTTTCCAGGCTTAGTAGTGTTTATTGTAAAAGCTGCAACTGTTGGTGTTTGTGGATTAATCTTTCCAAAAAAGATACTAGACTTACTTACAGGTCTCAACTTGTCACTACAATGTATACTTACATTGACGTTATAGGCAGTAACTGAGGCTAAGTTAGTGAAGGTTATTGATAAGACAATAGCTTCACCAGACTTTACAGTTTTAGGTGTTATAGTTACATCAGTGATTATGATTTTAGGTTGATTAATGACTTGAAGCGTAATAGCGTCTCTATAACTAATAACGTTCGTGTTTGGTAATTGATAAGTAATTAGGTAGTTAATAATAACCTTTCTAGATCGTGATGGCACAACAAGTTTTAGAGGTAATTTAATTCTTTCTTTCTGTTCCAGCTTTCTTATTTCAAAAGTTGAGTTACCAACATATAGAGCACCATCAATGCTTACAATACTTAAAGTAATGTTGTGTAAGGGAACAATTCCAGTATTACTAATCTCAATATGGAGAGTCTGTTCTTCTGAGCCATTGATGAAGAGTCGACTAGTACTTACTTCTAAAGGTCTTGTAGATATTGTAGTTAGTAGTAAGTCATAATTTTCATACCTGACATTCCCTTGAGAATCTAGATAGTTTAAACTCACCCTCAACGTTACAGGACCCGCGTATGGTATAACCTCAAATTTTAAAGTCTTACATACGTCTTGATCTAGTCTAGGTATATACATTTTTGAGTAATTTCCTTCAATAAAGGGAGCACTAGTGTGTATTTGAACGTACACATTGTATGCTACATCTGAACCAACATTACATACCTCAAAGTCTATAGTATTTATAGACTTTTCAAGAAGCATTCTTGGACGTACATCAACACTCAGTAATGGTGTACCTCTAATTCTTATATCTCTCCAAATAGTGATACTTCCTGAACTTTCAGATACTTTACTATAACCAACTGCTGACTTTACGTATCTACTCTCCCATGAAATTACTAGTTTTAAACGGTAAGTTCTTGGTACTTTAACTTTAACTAAGTACTTTAATGCAATTACTTGTCCAGGCTCTAGAAAACCTATAATTATTGGATTATCACTAACAATTAGTGAATTTTCAACACGTAGCTTAAACTTGACGTTCTTTAAGTAATCTAAACCTAGATACATAACGTTCAATTGTAGAGTTGCAATGCCTTCAGTAGAGCTAGGTACTTGAAGAACATTAACATTTAGAAGAGCAAACTCTGGCTTTGTAGGTCTTGTAGGCAAGGTTATGTTATATCCTTGACTCTTAACTTGGTAAGTGCTTAGTAATATAATCACTATTATTAATATTGAAACTACTTTCACCATAACTGCTGTACTTATTATCCTCATTCTCACATGACTATTTGAAGCAACTATTTTAAATATCTTCTTAAATTTCAATCCACATGAAACTTCTAGACTATATTTCACTCTCTTGGAAGTCTTTATGGGAGAGAAAAGGTAGAACTGTAGGTGCCATTATCGGCATTGCTATTGCCATAGTAGCTTTAGGTACGGTTCTTGGGCTAGTTACTGGAACTGAAACTATGTTTATGGAGAGTTTTAGTAAAATTTTTGGAGTAAACACTATTTACCTCATACCAGCATTACACGATCTTACAGAATCCGACGTTAAGTTGATTGAGAGTATTCCAAGTATTGAGTTTGTCATACCTTTAAGTTTTAGCGAAGGATTTGTAAACGTTGGTGGACGTGCTAGGTGGGTATACGTCATAGGCATAGAGCCTGAAAAATTGCCTAGACTCATGGGAGCGACAAGTATTGATAAAGTTGTATATAAAGGCTCACCAGTACTAACGACAGGTACGGTGTTTGTTGGATACTACATAGCTTACACATTGACAGGTGAAGAGATAGTTTATCCAGGACAGAGAATAACCATTATAAGTAATGGTAAGACTATTCAAGCACTAGTCACGGGAATTCTAGTTCCATTTCATGCAACAGTGTATGGAGATCCAAATGTTGCAGTATTCATGGATATTAACTCATACTTTGAAAATTTTAAACAATCTAGAACATATGATTTAACTCTCATCTTTGTCAAGAATGTAGATTATGTCGATAATGTTGTTAACTTATTGAGAAAACTCTACCCTAATGCTGAGGTTTTTAGTCTACACTCAGTTATTGAGTCATTCATGAACTTCTTCTTTGGATTAAAACTCACTTTAGGTGCTATTGCAGCTTTTACAGCACTTGTTGTTGGTTTATGGATTTTTGACACAATGACTATAAGTATTCTTCAAAGAACTAGAGAGATTGGTATTATGAAGGCTATAGGATTTACAGGTCGTAAAATCTTTACCATACTCTTAAGTGAAGTAGTTATACTTACTTTAATTGGTGAAGTTCTAGGTTTAGCCATACTATCATCAATAATTCATTTTTTAGAAATACCCCTACCTGGAGGTATTACGAGTATTAAGTTAGCACTACCAATAACGTCAGCACTAATAACCATGACCATACCTCTCACTGTTAATGTCTTAGCATCACTAGCACCTGCATTTAGAGCTGTAAAGATATCTGCAGCACAAGCATTAAGGTATGAATAGGTTAGTCAGCAAAATGTACTTCCTTAATAATTTTGCTGCTTACTTTACCTTCAGCTAATAGTATGCCATACATGATCATTTGAGGTTTTGGTGGACATCCAGGAATGTAAATAACCTTAACATCTCTACCTATACTCTTCAAATAATTTAGTAAATACTCAACTCCTCCCCAAGTTGAGAAACTATCATACCAGATACCGCCACTACAAGCACAAGAACCAATTGCTATGATGTTCTTCAACTTCTTCGCATTACTTATCATGTTTAGTATTCTTACACTACTCTGTCGAGTAATGGGTCCTGTAATTATAAGTGCTTCACATTCATCATAATTAACAACTTCATACTTAATACCGTACGTATCAGCATAGAGTGTAAAAGCATCAAGTAACTCAATATCACAACCATTACATGAACCTGAATTTATGTACGAAATCTTCAAAACCACGAACTTTCTCTCCATAAAGAAACTTTTAACAATTTTGTAGTTAAATGTAAGTGTAGCCGGGGTGGCCGAGTCTGGTCTAAGGCGCGGGACTCGAGATCCCGTCCCCGTATGGGGGCGTGGGTTCAAATCCCACCCCCGGCGCCAAATACTTTCAAAAGAACTTACCCTGCAGAGTACCGTATTACCTGAAAGAAACACATAGACTATACGCTATGCTTAATTTGTGATGTAACTTTATGAAAGGAAAATTGATATGTGAATTTGAATATTATTTAGTAATTTTCATGCTAAAGAAAGCTATTGCTAATAATATATGTGCTATCAAGACTAATACTCCACCAACAAGAACTATAAGTAGACCTGCACCTATTAGATAAAGAAGACCTGCAGTTTTGAA
>NJDF01000040.1 GCA_002254895.1 Thermoprotei archaeon ex4572_64 | reverse complement strand
AACGACTAATTAATGCACTTAAGGATAGTAGAAATGAAGTTGTTGGTGTATTTGGACCTACAGGTACTGGTAAGTCCTTAATCTCATGTGCATACGGTATCTCTACTGTTTTAGCGGGCACTTTTAAGAGGTTCATAATCGCTAGACCTGTAGTTGATGTAACTACAGGTGAAGCCTTAACACCTGAGAGACTTGGAGACCTTTACTATAGAGTTGCTACTTCATATCTTGAAGATATTCTTGAAGGTATTGTAGGTAAAGAGGATATTTTAAAGCTCATACAGGAAGGTAAGGTCATGGTTACTGACGTCTCATATCTTAGAGGTAGAACTTTTGATGACTGCTTAATCTTTCTAGATGATGCACAAAGCGTGCAGCCAGAAAGTGCTGCTGAGATACTTATGAGAATTGGTAGAAATTCTAGACTCATAATTGCTGGTGATCCAGTACTTCAAAGACCGTTAGGTATTGAAAAGGATGGAGCCACACTACTTAGAGAAGTACTTCTAAATGAGGAGAATGCTGTAGTAGTTGATTTGGGGTTGAAAGACATTGTTAGACCGGGAGCTAGACGTGGAGTAAAAGTTGTTTTTGAACTTAGAATGAGGAAGAGAGAACTTTCAGAAGCAGAAAAACAAATAATGGATTCACTCAGAGTACACGCACCTGATGCTGATGTAGTTTCAGTAATAGAGTTCAAGGCAGAGAAAGAGAACTTAGATGTTAAAAGTGAGAATGTGCCTGACGTACTAATAATTGCTAAGGAAGGACATCTCGGTAGAGTTGTAGGTAAGGGTGGTGAGAGAATAAGAACTATAGAGAACGAGAGTGGTTATAGAATTAGAGCCGTGGAGATGTCTTTAGAATTTAAAAACTGGATTAGAGCTATTCATCCTGTAGGTTGGATTGGTAAGCACATTATTGATGCAGACTTTGGAGGTCCAGAATTGGTTGTGACCGTACGTAAACAAGCGTTTGGAGCTTTTGTTGGTCAGAGAGGCAGTTATATTTCATCAATTCAGCAATTGTTGAATCTAAAAATACCATTGAGGTAATTTCGAAGAGAGTACCAAGTGGTGCTAGTGGCTCATGTAGTCCAAGTATTTGTCTTGCAAAGTAATCATCAACTCTTGAAGTTTTAGTTCTACCAGGAATGCAGACTACATGATCTGAAAGTTTAGCTAGCGGTGAATCTCTATAACTAGTTATGGCAACTACTGTGGCTCTCATTTTTTTAGCAGCTTCAGCAGTAGCTACAACAACACTGGTTGAGCCGCTTCCTGAAATAGCAATTACAAGATCACCTTCACCAACACTTGGAGTAATTGTTTCTCCAAGAACGTAAGCTCTAAAACCTAAATGTACAAGTCTCATAGCGAAAGCTCTACCTACAAGTCCTGAACGTCCAACACCAACAACAAGTACGTTTCTACCACTTGTATGTGTTTTTTCTAGATATCTTATAAACTCTTCAACTTCTTTTGTGTCGATCCTACTCAACGCATTCTCGACAAACTTTATAATTTCCTGAAAAGCAAGTTTGAAATACCTTAGTTCTGAAGTTAATTGCGACATGGTATTAGCCTTTAGGTGTAAAAATAAGTTTTAGTATTTAAATTTTAGTTTTAAACGTTCAAAATATTTTACTGCTAGATTTTTAATAAAGTGTTCTTAATAAACTTGCCCTATTATAGAGCGATCTATCACTAATATATACCTCAATCTTTTTAGCATTTAATGACTTTGCTAAATATTCGAAGGCAATTATAGGCTTAGCTCGAAAACCACATGTATATACATCAATAGTTGCATACTCATACTCTGGCCATGTGTGTACTGATATGTGACTTTCAGCTACTATTGCAATAACAGATACGCCACTATGCGTACCGAACTTGTATGAAAATATTGATACTATTACTGAATTTGCAAGTTCTGCAGCTTCTCTAACCTTTTTAATTAGATACTCCTCATCTCTTAGCAAATTTGCACTACATCCATATAGACTACCGTATATATGTGTACCATAAACTATCGCGTCCTCTCTGTCTGTTCTATTTATGTGGGTTACCCCCCACATTTCATCTAAAGTAGGGGGATTTTTTATGATAGGGGTTATACCCCTTTTTAAGCTTTAAACCACGATATTACATTAAAAAGAGAGAAGTAAGTAATACTTTGAGCTAGGTAGAAAATGTCAGTTACGTAAGTGACACATTAATACTGCAAGTTAAGAGTACGGTAGAGTATGATTAGAATCAGTGGTCGATCTATTCATCACTCTTCAGCTGAGGAACGCTCATCACTTAGGTTCTTAATTCTCATTCTAACTCTACAGAATGTACATATATCTTTCTGTGTAGGCATACCGCAAATTAAGCAGTTCTTAACATCTCCACGTCCTGCATGTCTGTTAAGTATTGGATGCACATTTCTTAAGTAATTCATCACCATATTTACTAAAGTTCCTGGATACTTACTCTCAATTTGTGTAAGTAGTTCTCTAAGTGATTGTTGTAGAGGTTTTCTGCTTGAACTATAGTATGGACATTTAGTATTTACGTGAGGTATTTCTAGAAGCTCTACATATTATGAGCAGTAATAACAGCATCAGCTTTCAATTCTAACGCCACCTTGTTGAGTATATACCTCTTAACAATACCACATACAGAACATACAGGTCTTTTTATTCTACTTTCAAGACGCTTAACGTCACTTATGGTGAATCCATAATCTCTAACCTTAACGACCATACATTTAATACCTAACTTGCTCTCTACTTTATCAACTATGGTGAGACACTGCTTTGAGTAATCTTCTATTCCTAAATCTATGTGTACAGAATGTACTTCAAGATTGAAGAACTTTGAATACCTATGTAGCAGATATAGAAGTGCTGAACTATCCTTACCTCCAGAAAAGCCTAGAACAACTCTTCTAACACCTTTAAACAAGTTAAGCGATTCTACAGTTCTGACAAATTTTTGCTCAAAATACTGAATAAAGTGATCTTTACAGAGTCTTAACTTGATGTAGGGAATCCTCACTATAGCAGTCTTATTACAGTAATGACATTTTTTACTTGTCATTAAGTGTAACTTGAAGTAATGCTTAAAATAACTTTTAACATTAAGTATCCGTGAATAGTAGACCTCAAGTCCATTGGGGATTAGAGAATATTTACGTTACAGAAACAAAGATCTGCTTCATAGATTTAGAGCATGGCAAAATATACTATAGAGGTTACGACCTTATTGAGCTAGCTGAGAAGGCAAGTTTTGAAGAAGTTGCATACTTACTAATTTTTGGCAAATTACCTAATAGAAAGGAGCTTGAAGATTTTGAAAAAAACTTGCTAACTTATAGAAATGTTCCTTCAGAGATAGTGAAGCTACTACACTTTACTCCTAAATCTTCAAGTCCAATAGATGTTTTGAAGTTTGGAATTAATTATCTAGGTCTTCTTTATGGAAATTCAACAGGTCTTGATAGAAAGGCTAGTCTTGAAGATGCATTAAGAATTATTGCTCAATCACCAGTCATTGTTGCTTACTTCGAGCGAGTGAGAAGCGAGAGTGAAATTATACCTCCAAGAGGAGATCTTGATCATATAGCTAACTTTGTGTATATGGTTTTTGGTAGAGTGCCTGATGAAATTGAGTATAAGGTGTTGAAATCGCTCTTCATAGTGTATGCTGATCACAGTATGGCTAACTCAACCTTTACAGCCATAACTACTGCGTCTACATTGACAGACATTTACTCAGTAATTACTTCAGCAATATCTAGTCTTAAAGGTCCACTACATGGTGGTGCAAATGCTGAAGCTTTAAAGATGCTTTTCGAGATTGAATCTCCAGATGCTGTTGAGGATTTTGTAAAGCGTAAGATTGAGAAGAAGGAGAAAATTATGGGTTTTGGACATAGAATTTATAAGAAAATTACTGATCCAAGAGCAGTATATCTTAAAGAACTTGCAAAAATTTTAGCAAAATCTAAAGGAGGAGTTACTGAGAGATTATACAGTATTGCTTCTAGACTTGAAGAAGCTGTAATGAAGTATTTAGGACATAAGGGAGTATATCCAAATGTTGATCTCTACGCATCAATAATTCTTTATGGTCTTGGATTCTCAGTAGATATGAATCCAGCAATATTTGCATTAGCAAGAATTGTAGGTTGGATTGCACATGTATTTGAATATTGGGAGAGAAACAAGTTGATAAGACCATTAGACTACTATATCGGCCCTTCAGGTTTAAAATACGTTCCAATTAATGAGAGAGAATAGGTTCTATTTCTGAGAAGCATCTTTCACAGTACTTATAGTCTTTATAGTCAGTATCCATTAAAGTGTTTGAGAAATACATGACACATCTCGGATTATCGCAATGATTAAGGCCAAGTAGGTGACCTAACTCATGATTAATCTCTTTAACGAGCCTATTGTAGAAGAGATCTTTATCAGCATTAATATATAGTCTTGACGTGAATACTATGGCATGACTTCCATATAGTCTTGCTATTCCGAAAATGAAGTTCAACCCTACAGCATATCCATCACTATCAATTATAAATACATACTTTACATTACTATTAGTGCCGTATAGGTATTCTAAGTATCTAAGTAGTAACTCACCATTGTACTGTCTTCTTGCCTTATTGTATGCACTTTCTATCTTCTCAATAACTTTACGTTTAACATTTACACTAATTTTACCTTTAAAAGCTTCAAGCATCATATTAACTACCTTCTCTGTAATTTCAACTTCACTTACTAACTTGACCATCATGAACTCTCTGTACAGAAGTTTAGCCTGATTTTTAAAGAATTTTTAGGGCCTCATTACTTTCAGAAAACTCTAGAGATTAGTGAGTAAGCACTAGACTTAATAGTCCATTATGTTCAATTACTTAAATGCCTGACCTCTTCTTTGACATTTTTCTTGAGAAATTTAGAAGTACGAAGACGGGAATGAACAGTCTTGTAGCTAATCACTACTTAAACTTTGTAGTTAAAATTCTTTCAGAAAGACCTAGCCTTAGGGTATGGAGATCTTTAAGGAGTGATGATAAAGTTAAGGTTGATGCTGTAATTACAGCTATTGATGGAGGTTTAAGAACTATACAGTTAAGTGATGGTAGTGAAGTAGTGATTACTAGAGCAGTATCTGTCAACAATGTTGGTTCAAAACCAATTAAGGACTTGCTCGTTAAGTTCTTACCAACATCTAGTACTAGCGTTAAATGGGCTCTTCTAACATCAATAGAGATGAGAGTTGCCATTAAGACTATTGAGGAAGTGCTCTCACGATATGAGAGTAAGAGCAAGTATGTACTTCTTGATGGTAGTCTCTATGCGAGAATTACTGAACTTATTCATGAATTAATACTGACTAAGGGATTTCTAGATCTATACTACATTCCTGAAATTATTGAAGCTTTAGAGGCTACTTCAAATCTATTAAGAATATGTAAGGAACATGATGTTAATGTTGTTTTCGTATCTAAAGATACTAATATAAAGATCATGAAGGATTACCTAATCTTCAACTTAATTAAAGAGACAATACTAGATTCTGCACCTCTCCTTAACGTTGATGAGAAAACTCTCGAAATATTGACTAAAGGTGTTGAGTGGTATAGTATTGTGTGGTTGAGAAGTTTCAGAAAAAAACTTCTACAACTTGCAAAAACTTACTCAGGTCCTCATAGAGAACTTGTTAAACAGTGCATAAAGGTAGCTCTTAGTCAATCAATTACAGATATTGACTTACTTGAACATTTAGCCGATAAGTTAGGCATTGCTACAGGTGTAACTAGAAGATTACTTGTTGGTATTATTGACGCATACTTAAACTCAAGAAACTTAACGCATGTAGATGCACTTGTAAAGGCAATTACTGATCGAATTGAGGATAGTATTGATTTAAGACTAGTTGATGGTTATGAGACTAGAGATATTGATGAGTATGTGAAAAAAGTTAAAGACTCTCTTCAAGATCTTCCAAGAATTCTAATTATGTATCTTAGACTATGTAAAGGTGACTCACCCATCATGATTGAACTACCATATCATGAATGGTCATTCATGGATGATAAGATACCGTCAAAGATTTTCTACGATAAGTACTATATTTGGGATGTTGTTGATTTATTAAGATCACAATATAGAGGCCCTACAAGATATAATGTTCTTCTATGTCTTGCTCACGAGTATGCAACATTTACAAACTCTCAATTTGTTGAATATGCAACTACTATCTTGAGAAATCTTGATGGTGTTAGAAGTAGAAGAAGATTAGCTATAAACGTTGGTTTATGGTAGGAGCTCTTTTAGAAAAATTGAGCTAGAATGGTAATACTTAAATTTAAACTAAGTAGAGGCCTACTGGATAATTGTGAAGTATAAACTAGTCGATTTAAGTAAATTCAACATTCCATCACAATACTTGAGATACATTCTAGATCGAAATCTACAGGAGAGATTGAAAGTTAGGTACAGACTTGAAGGTGATGTTAGGATTGTAAAAACAACTCTGTCAGTGTGTCCAGTATGTACTAAAGTAATTAATGCCGTAGTTTATGAGGAAGATAATGCTATATGGATGAGAAAGTACTGTCCAGAACATGGCTACTTTACAGATCTTTACTGGGGAGATGCAGAGATGTACTACTACTACATTCAGTGGGATAGAGTTAACATTTAGGATGTGGAGTCGCAAATCCAAATACTGACTGGAAATACTATAGAGAACGTAAGGGATGTCCCTTCGCTTGCGGCTTATGTCCAATACATAGATCAAACACCATATTAGCCATCATAGACGTGACTAATAGATGTAACATGAGGTGTCCCATATGTTTTGCAAATGCAGCTGTTAGTGGTTACGTGTATGAGCCAAGTCTTGAAGAGATTGATTCTATGCTTAGAGTACTTAGGAATGAGAAGCCATGGGCACCCAATGCTATTCAGTTTAGTGGTGGTGAACCAACACTTAGAAATGACTTACCTGAAATGATTAGATTAGCTAAGAAGTACGGTTTCGACCATGTTGAAGTAAACACTAACGGTATTAGACTTGCATACGATATTGACTACTATAAGGCACTTATGGAAGCTGGAATGTCAACCATATACTTACAGTGTGATACTCTAAATGAAAATAACGATAAGATTTTAAGATATAGAAAGTACGATCCTAAAGCTTACGTCAAGACAAGATTGAAAGTTATTGAGAATGCTAGAAAGATTGGTCATAAATCTGTAGTACTTGTAGTTACTGCAGCTAAGGAATTTAATGATAAAGATTTAGGTGAAATTGTTAAGTTTGCTATCGAGAATAGAGATGTTGTGAGATGGGTAAATATTCAACCAATAGCTTTTGCAGGTAGAGCTAGAGAATACTCTAAAGAGGAACTCAGAAGATTAAGAATAACAATACCTGACGTAATTATAGAAATTGAGAAGCAGACTAACGGTGTGATTTCTAGATGGGATTGGAGACCAGTAAACTGGCCTGTAGCTTTCGCTAAAGCTTTAGAAGTAATTACAGGTAAAGAAAAACCACTCTTCACAAATAATCCCGTATGCGGTGCCTCAGCCTTTGTATATTATGATGAGGATGAGAAGAGAGCCATACCTATAACTAAGCTTGTAGATGTTGATGCATTTGAAAAACTCTCATGGGAAGTATATAGCACAGCAGCTAAGGGAGGTTTATGGAAACATCTAGCTAAAGTGAAGTTACTGAAGTTAATTAAGTATGTGAAGCATAAGACTGTTAAAAACTTACTACTTGAAGTTATTCTTAAAAGAGACTATGCAGCACTTAGAGACTTCATGTTCAATGTTGTGGGTCTAGGTATTATGCACTTTATGGATGTCTTTAACTATGACTTACAGAGAGTTAGAAGATGTACAATACACTATGCCACACCTGATGGTAGAATCATACCGTTCTGCACATTGAATAACTTCCATAGAGAGGAAATTGAGAGGAAGTACTCAATGAGTGTTAAAGAATGGCTTTCTAGAAATCCTGGAAAAACAGTAACTAGTTATGCATAACTTAGAAATTGATGATCACTTAGTCAAAATATTTCATAAATTAAGGAGTAGAGGGAAGATAAGTCTTAACGAGATTTTTCCAGAACTTAAACTTAACGACAAAATGTACACTTTATGGAATGGTGAATCTAGTGATGTGGACGTACTTGACAACAATTTGCTCGATCTTCTACTTTACAGTGATGTTGTGCTAATACCTCTTGATCGTATTCAAGCTCATAGTGAGATCTCGAAATTAATTAACTACATCATTAATAACTTCAGTAATGAGATTCAATTAATTAACCTGTATAAAGTTGTTGACTCATCCCTACCATACATCTCAAATGGTATTAGAAAGTTGATGGTGATTTCAATTCTAGCAAGATACTCACTTACAGATAGGTTAAGTCAGGACTTTATAGGTAAGTTCTTTATCGAGTATCCACAATACAGCATTGATTACTGTATTGATGAGATTAAGCTCATACTTGATAGTGATGATTATTTAAAGTATGGGGAGTATCTTTACGATTTAAGAATATTTAATCTTGAAGACCTAGCATATAGAGTACTTAAAGCTTTTTCAAAAGATAAGGAACTTGGAAAAATTCTCTTACAGAAATCTCATGAACTCCTTATAGAACCTATACTTAAACTTGCATCACAAGTAAGTCTAAGGTATAGCGAGTTAGCAAGTTTATGCAATTTTAAATTTGAAGACCTCACACCAGCCAAGTTTATACTTATGTGTAGAGAACTTGTCAAATTACCGAGTATAAATGCTAAGCCAAGTATTGAACTTGTTGAGAAGATAGTGAAGTTAAAGTATAGTTTAGATTCACTACTGAAGCTTAGATTAATGCTTAGAAAAGTTAGACAAGCAATTCTTAATCTTGAAATTGACAAGTTTATTAGTTTAGTAAGAGATGTGAAAGATATTCTTCAAGAATGTACTGTAGATATTGTTAAGAACTTAAAAAACGTAGACATTACTATTAAAGAGGTGCTCTTTGGAATGATCATACTAAATACTGAACACTCCATAACCACTCACAGATATAGTAACATTCAGATTCTCTGTAATCACTACATACCACCTCTACTTCTTGATAGATTTCCTCTAAATATTCATGCCATTCCGTGTATAGTGATTCTAAATACATGATTTTCAAGTTGAGATGAGAATGGTTTGAGAGTTGATGTGTCAGGAAGTGAAGTTCAGTAATGTTAAATAATTTCAAACTTACTTGCATATCATGCCAATAATTCAGGATAAAGATGCAGAACTTGATGGGGTTATACAAGTAGCTAAGTTGATGTGTATTGCTGCACGTACAGCACCTAAAGCTAGAGGTATTGATAATGTAGTGTCTTGCATAGTTTATGGTAGAGAAGATATTGAGAGGATTGCATTAGAGATGGAAAGGGTGGGTAAAGAACTTGGCTGGAACTTCATGATTAGAGATGCAGATTCTATAAGAAAAGCACACGCAATCGTACTTATAGGTCTTAGAAATCCAGTACCTACAGGTCTTAACTGTGAATTATGTGGTTTTAATTGTGAAGAAATTAAGAAGATCTTTAAAGAACGTAAAGTTTTCAAAGCACCATACTGTGCATTTCAACTTCTCAATCTAGGTATTGCTTTAGGCTCTGCTGTAAAAATTGCTTCTGACTTAAATGTCGATAATAGAATTATGATTAGCATAGGTGTTGCTGCTAAGAGAGTAGGTATCATTAATGCAGATATCGTGCTCGGCGTACCACTAGCCTCACTTGGTAAGAACCCATTCTTTGATAGAAAGCCATTAGAGAAAAGATGATGTGAGAACTAGAGGTTTTAAAGAATCTTCGAGTAAAGGTTTTTTAGTTAAGTAAGTATACTCATAGATGATTAATCATGGTTGAAGTAGCGTTGAAGGTTGGTGAAGCTAGATCTAGAGATGTTGGTCGTGGAATTGTTAGAATACCTACACGATACATGAAGATGCTTGGATTAGAGCCTGGCGATTATGTTGAAATTCTTGGTAATAGAAGAACAGCATATGCTCAAGTGTGGCCAGCGTATGTCGATGATGAGGATAAGGATGTTATCAGAATGGATGGTATTCTAAGACAAAATGCAGGTGTTGGTATTGGAGATACTGTAAGAATTAGAAGAGTAGCATCAAAACCAGCACAGAAAGTAATTATTGCACCTGTAAATGAGTATGTTAGAGTTGATCCT
>NJDF01000039.1 GCA_002254895.1 Thermoprotei archaeon ex4572_64 | reverse complement strand
ATTAACTCTTAATAAACATATCTCAATAAACTTTTACAAAATATCTTGAAGAGTAATAGTAACATCTTTAAGACCTGCACGTTTAATAAATCTTCTAAACTCTTCATCAATTGTTAAGAATTGAAGATTAAGATTAATAGCAGTACTGTAGAGTAAACAATCAATTAAATCATTATGACCAAGAAGGGATCTAGATATGTAAAGTTCATACTTTGAAATTTTCAATAATGATTCATCTACCTCCTTACTTACTGAAATACCAAGGATAGGTAGTATGAATGATGTGTCAAGTAGTATTCTCTTCATTTAATCACTTACATATTTTTCTTGTTCCTCAATACTTACTTTTTCAATCTCCTCAATACTTATACGTGCATATTTCTTGCCTTTCAAAGCCAACTCTATGGGATCTGGAATTGGTTCAATGATAATTTTATAATCTTCAACGTATAGATATGCTTTAGAACCTTCTTTAATACCTAAAATATCAACAACACGTTTAGGTAAGTATATTGCATATTTAGCACCAATTTTGATTTCAAAAATCATCTGACTATTTAAAATATTCAGAAGAATAAATAGTTTTCTGGAAAGCTATTGCATATCTGGTAAAGATCTAGTATTATCTATTGAAGTTCTAGGAACTTATGTTATTGGTTTTGTACTTATCCATACTATTTGTGGTTTTGTTGTTGGCCATGTTGGTGGTCTTGGTCTTACAGGAAATCTCATCATTACAAGTCTCTTTCTAGGTCCTGGTACTGAACCTTCAAGTATGATGTATTGTCCTGTAATTACGCCATAATGTTTAAATCCTTCTGGTGGTGTTACTTCTTGACCGTTTGTACCTATCATTAGAATTCTCTTATTGTATTCTGTTCTCTTTTGAAAACCTAGTTGTCCTTGTCTTGGCACTGTATACATTACTGCTGGCTTTTGTGGACTTATTGTTCCTGTTCTTCTATGACCTTTTCTGTGCTTATGCCATTTTGGAAGTATAGTTACTCCAAATCTCTTAATAACTCCTTCAGTTCCTTTACCTTTAGTTACGGCTGTAACATCTACATACTGTCCCTCTTGAAAAACATTACTTACAGTTAACTCTTTACCAAGCATGCTTACAGCGTAGTTGAAGAGTTCTTCAATATTTTCAGTACCACCTATAGGTATTTCAAAAATTTCAGGAGTTTTCTTACCAATACCTGAAAGCCATGGCTGTGTAGATACTATAAGTCTAATTTCTTTAGTGATGTCTAGTTTATTCTTTACCTTCTCAAGCATCTTATCAGTATCTATTTTCTCAGGTAGTGTAGGTACTCTTCTATACACTTGTTCAGGAATCTTTGAAGACCAAACCTCACCAATACTTAAAAGTGCAACTCTCCAAGGATCAAATGTGTATGCTCTAAAACCTAGTACTCTTAATGGTGGAGCATCAAGTATGGTTACAGCTTTAACAACCTCTTTACCGTAGAAGGGACTTGTTGGTCTATCATCAATCATCACTACGTGAGCCATACCTGCCTTGTAGGCTGCAAAACCTAGAGGTATAGGTTTACCAATCCTTAAATCAACCCAAGTTCTAAACTTAGCAACAATACTGCTAGCTCTCTTTCTAGGGTAAAATGCCATTGAGCCACGTCTTGGTCTATGAATTTTCAATCCACACATAAAGATTCAATAGACAGTCTTAAGTGTACCCCTTATAAAGATTTCACATCAATATCTCAGTACAAGTGATGAGGTTTAGTAAGTATTTTGAAGTCTTGAGAAGCTTATCATCATCATCTCAACGATTAAGGTTTAAGTAATTATAGAGTTGTAGCTTCTCTACTATTAGCAGGAATTGTTGATGATGTTCCTATAGTGGGTGTTCCTGATGCTGTAATCTTCATCAACGGTTTGGCAAGTGTAGTTATTGAGTTAAAGACAAGTAATAAATGGTTAGACACAGTCTTTAAGACTGAGTATGTGCAAGCACAAACATATGCTTACCTACTTCACGAACTTAACATAGCATCTAAAGATTTAATTGTAAGTATTGCAAAGTTGAAGAGAGATCCTGAGTACGTTAAATCTAAGAGATTAGAGGTGTTGAGAGAGGTTTTGAAAATTCTTGATCAAGTAAGTGTGACACCTGTAACTATCCATAAGAGAGACTTAACTATACACTGTATGCCTTTTGATGAATCTATAATTCATGATATTAAGTGGGCATTAGCTTTCTGGAAAATGGAGAGAGAACTTCAACCAAGTAACTCACTAAGTAAATGCCTCTCATGCGAGTATCGTCATTTATGTACATTACGTAGTGTACGTAAAGTTTAACAGTATAGTTCTAGAGAGTAAAATCTTGATGAAAAGTGTATTAACAATCAAACCTACATACTCCAAACCATACAATGTACATATTGGCATTAACATTCTTGAGAAAGTCATTAATGAGTTGGAAAATATTGCAGGTAGTGATAGAATTGTTGTCTGTACTCAAGAGGTTTTGAAAAACCATGAACTTGTAGTTAAGTTTCTAGAAGATCTTAAATCATCTTTTAAAGTTGAATTTATAGTCTTACCTAATGGTGAGGAAGTTAAGAATATAGATGTAGTTCTGAATCTTGTTGAGAAGTTCTATAAGTTGAAAATCGATAAAGGTACCCCCATTGTTGCTATTGGTGGTGGTGCTCTTGGTGATGCTATTGGTTTTTTATCATCAATATACATGAGAGGATTACCGCTAGTGTTAGTACCAACAACACTTTTATCAATGATTGATTCAGCAATTGGTGGTAAAAATGCCGTGAACATGTATGGTATTAAGAATCTTATAGGAACGTTTTATCAGCCATCAATTGTCATTGAGGAGTTGAATTTCTTAAAAACACTTCCAGAACGTGAATACAAGTCAGGAATTGCTGAAGCTATAAAGTACGGTTTAGCACTTGATAGAGAGCTGTATAGATTAATTAGTGAGAATTATGTTAAAATCTTGAACAGAGACTCTAAAACTCTCTTAGAGCTCATTACTAGATGTGTTGCATGTAAAGGAAAGATTGTAGAAAGTGAGAAGAAGATTAAGTAGTGAAGTTGCAGAATTAGCGAGAAAATATAATTTACCTTACAGAATTGAAGAAGATGTAGATATTGATAAAATATGTAGTAAAATTCTTCATGATAAGAAACATATAGGAGATGAAATAATTTTACCAATAATTGAAGATATTGGAGTATTTAGAATAGTAAAAATACGTATAGATGAGTATTTAAGTAAGGTTAGAAAGATCATATCATTAAAATTCTTAAAGTAAGGTTGAAATACTTGATTATAAATTTCTCATTTAAGTGATGATACTTGCCCCCCATTGATAGATGAAGAAACACCGGGTTCTTTACTGATTCTAAGTTTTTACTAACTCTTCAATTCTTGTTCTATTCTCAAGATCCGCTATAAAACTTATATCATAAACATCTACTGTAAGGTTTTATTCCCTACTTCAGACACTTGTAATGATTTTATTAGTTAGTAATTATGAGAAGTTAATATCTGTACTAATATTCACAATTAGTGTTGCTTTAATTGTAAGTGGTAGATTTGAGAGGCATGTAGTCTTTTCAATTTCAGCACTTGTACTTATTCTTCTTGGAGTAGTGCCTTTGACTAAATGTTATGAACTTATTGATTTTGATGTTATTGGGTTAATTATTGGTGTCTCAATTATTAGTAGTTTCATCATTAAGTCAGGACTTGCTGAACTTATTGCTTATAAGGTCTTAGAGTTAAGTAGAGGATCACCTGTTAAAGTCTTAATTCTACTATCACTTACATCTGGCATGCTCAGTATTGCTCTTGAGAATGTGTCTGTAGTCTTATTATTAGCTCCAATCACTTACCGCGTAACTTCCTTATTGAGAGTTAATCCAGTACCATACATGATTAGTATTGCCATATCTTCAAACATTAGTGGCGCTGCTACACTGATAGGAGATCCACCTAGTGCTATGATTGCCTCAGCACTTAACTTAGCCTTCACGGATTTCATATTCATGCATAACAGACCATCAATGTTCTTCTTCACCATAATTCCCATGATAGTATCCATTCTCTCACTTACGAGAATGTGTAAACCACTTCTTAAATGGGAAGATCGTGCAGGAAAGAACGTCACGAAGATCTTGACTAGACCAAGTGTTGATAAGTTATTTGTGACTGAAGTCATAGCATTCTTAATGTTAAAGATTACATTATTAAGTTTTAGACATGAGCTTCACATGCCACTTTCAATACCTGCTCTACTTTCAGCTTCTGGTCTAGTGCTTGCTAGAGTACATCGTAAGAGAGATGTTATTGATGCTTTAAGAGAAGGTCTAGACTATAAACTCATACTATTCCTCATAAGTGTCTTTATTCTCTCAGGTTCACTTGTTGAGACGGGTTTCATCAATGATGTAGCTAGAATAATCACTTCAATTTCTAGAAGTAATGAATTGCTTACAGTTAATATCTTGATTTGGTTTTCAGTTTTAGCTTCAGCCTTTCTAGACAACATACCTTACGCGAATGTGACAGCTGTAAGACTTTTAGAGAAATGGGGGTATAATGTTAATTTTCTAGACTTTACTAAAATTGGACTACCCTTCACATTAATTTCAGTAATTCTTGGAGAAGCATTACTACTAATCTTCTGGATGTAAATTTTTAGAAGTTAAGATTTTCTAAAATTATTAATCCATGATTAACACCATCATGGCATTACTTACAGGAGTAGTACTTACCATGATGGGATCTTTCACGTTCATTAATGGTATTGAATATCTTGCATATAAGTTTCGATGGTCGCAGACCTTTTTAGGCTCTGTTATTTCACCAATCATCACATCAACACCTGAACTTATAGTATTTACTTTGGCCTTGATTCTCTACGGTTATGAGGATGTAAGTATTGGCACAATTCTTGGAGAACCATTAATAGTATCAACACTAATATATTCAACAATTCTGCTATTAGCAATTGCTAGTTATGTATTTAAAAGACGTTTAAATTATAATCTTCACGTAGATAGAGCTTTGAAAATGCCATATATAATCTTTACTGTATGTTTCCTTATAGTATTAATTACGACATTCATAGGTAATATAGTGGTGAGATACTTCATAAGTGCTTGCTTACTCTTAACTTACATAGCTTATATACATCTAATGTATCGTGTAGAGAGTTTTCTTATTGAAGAGGTTGAGAAACCATACTTCTCGAAAATCTTAAATCCACTAATAGCAAGTACTCTTCAAGTAATTACTTCAATATGTTTAATGTATCTTGGTTCTGAGCTCATGATTAGTAATGTTAAGATTTTAGCAGTTAAGTTGAATTTAAGCTCTATAGGTGTAACTATAATCGTAATTCCCATAGCTACAGTACTTCCTGAAGCAATAACGAGTATTTTATGGAGTATTAAGGGAAGAGATACCATTGCTCTTGGATGTCTAATTGGTGAGGAAGTACTTTACTCAACATTCTACCCAGCATTAGCATTTCTAGTAACTGATTGGAGTCTAGACTTCTCAGCAATGTTGAGCATGATTATTGTTGAACTGATAAGCCTTGTCGTGCTCTTACAAGTTTTGAAAGGAAAAGTAAATTCACTAACTATAATGTTATGTTTAGGCCTTTACGTACTTTATCTTAAAGCACTGTTGAGATAATAAGCATTAAGTATTAAGAATCTTAGAATCTAGAATTTACTGGAGAGTCTATACTCTTCAATTTTATCTCTTGCTTTTTCTCTTCTTTCCCTATGTTCATGTAGGAACTTCAGTATTTTCTCGTAAAGTATTGACTTACATTCACCACAAAGTATTGAACCACTTGTACATTCATTACGTATTTTACTTACTAGCTCATCATTCTCAATAAATACCACGTAGTACTGATAAACTACACACTTGTCAGGATTACCACCAAACTTTCTCTGTAATTCCTTAGTTGGTTGACCACCAGTTAGAGCGTTCATTATCTTTCTCTTAATATCTCTATCATTGTCAGTTATGTATATGGCTGTCTCAGATTTAGAAGCACTCATTTTTTCCTCACCTGTAAGTGCAGGTATGAATTTGCAGTAAATGGTTGATGGTTTAGGGTATTTAAGTTCTTCAGCTATATCACGTGCAAGTCTGAAGTATGGGTCTTGATCAATACCGCACGGTATGAGTACAGGAACTTCCTCACTGTAGAGTTCTGTTGGTAAGAAGGCTACAGCTACTTGAAGAGTTGGAAAGAAGGCTGAACCGATATTGGAACTATCAGTAAAACCGAAAGTGTGTTTTATAGTTGATATTGTAAGTCTCTTAGCTACCCTAATAGCAATCTTGTACAAGTACTTAATATCTTCAGTATCAATAATTATGTGAAGTTTCTTAGGGCTAAAGCCGAGAGCAATAACGTCAAGAGCATTCTCATAAGCATATCTATTAGCCTCTTCAAGAGGCAAACCTCTAACTAGAAATTTCTCGTCATCAGTCATCTCGAAAAATAACTCCATATCAAATACGTCGCTTAACCATTTAGTGAAAATCCATGGAACTAAGTGACCAATATGTAAATCAGCACTAGGACCTCTACCTGTGTAGAGTGCACACTTTAACCCCATCCTAATTCTATTAGTAATTACGTTTAAATCTCTATGAGCGTAGAAGTGTCTACGTCTTAGCAGGTAGTGTAAATCATTATTAGCTAACTTTCTAATTTCTTCAATATCATCTTCAGTTAAGAGTTTAACACCAAATTGTTCTGCCAGTTTTAGATAGTCAATTCTTCCCTTAACCTCCCATGGCGTGACTATGAAGGTTTCTGAAGAATTGTGAACCACAATACTAAATCCCTTGCAGAGTGTGAAATAGGTTTTCTAAAAACTTAACTCCTCATCTTACTAATTGAGACCTTGTAAACTTCATACGTTCTCAACGATATTGGTATCGATATTAGGAGAAGTATGATAGCTATTATTGAATATATCTTGAGTACAAGATGTGAGGGTACTGAGAAAACTATTGGAATATATTCCTGTGGAGATGTCTGTATGATCTTGGTAATCGATGTTTTGAACGTATCTTGTAGTGAACCAACAACTGCAGGTCCAAGAGAACCACCTATGAATCTGAAGATCATGTTCATTCCCGTCATTACGCCTAATTCCTGAGTACCTACAGTGAAGACTATAATATTTATTATAGGTACGAGACTCATAGTTACAGCACACGCAGTTAATGATGTAGCAATCACTAAGTGCGTCAAGTCACTGAGATTTGCTAGAAGATATGATGATGATAATGGCACGGCAGTGATTAGGCTAAGTATTAGTGAGTACTTAACACCTAATTTTCTAATCAGTGTTGCAAAGATTATGGCTGATACTAGTGAACTTATAGATGCTGGAATCATGTATAGTCCAGTCTCTAGAACTGTCAACTCTTGACCAACAGGTTTAGGTAGTCTAAACAGTATTATTGCAGCTTGAAAGAGACCAAACATGGAGAAGCCCACAATCATGCCAATAACGTTACCTGCAAACACGTTTCTATCAGCAAGTAGTGTCATATTTATGAGTGGTGTAGGTACTGTAAGTTCCCAGTAAGTGAAGAGTAGTAATAACATTATTGATGATGTTATGGCTGTAATTACTTCAAGACTAGACCAGCCAACATGTGGTGCTCTTTCAAAAGCATAGCAAAGCATAGCTACACCAGAACCTATTAGGAAAGCACCAAGATAGTCAATACTTACCCTATCAACTTTAGGCCTATACTCTCTCAACATCATGTTTATGATTATGGTTAAGAAGTAACCGAAGGGTGCTGCTGTTGCAAATACTTCTCTCCAACTATAAATATCTGCAATGTATGCTCCAAGAACCATACCAATTACGGCACCTATACTAAACATGGCACTAATTATACCTTGAGCTCTAGGAACTTCTTCACGTGGAAGTTGTTCAACAATCATGCTGAATGCTATGGGGAAGATTGAGAGAGAAGCTCCCTGTACTGCACGTAATATTATGAATAGTGTGTAATTGTGAGTTATTGAATTTAAAGCTAGAGCTGTTGAGTATATGGGTACAAGTATAGTTAGAGTTCTCTTTCTACCAATAATATCACTAAACTTGGCAATAAGTGGAGTAAATGCTACAGCTGAAAGCATATATGCTGTAAGTACCCATGCAAGTTCTGATGTAGATACATCAAAATCTTTCTGAATATCTGGTAGTGAAGGCATGACCATAGTCTCACTATACATCACCAACAAGGCAAGTGAACTGAGAGTTAGAATGACATGTATAGTATATCTTCTATCGATAAGTGATGACACATATTTAAGATTATTCAAGTTTTATATGCATTACTGAATATACATATAATTCGCGTAAATCTAGTAAAACTTAAATATACTTACTCAATGTCATAGATGTGAAGATCAATAATATACATGCCGTAGCAGTACTAGCACTTCTACTAATAACAATAGTTACAGTGACGTGTAGTGCTCAAGAAATGCTATACGTTACAGGCTATTGGGGTACTCCTGGAAAACCCATAATTGTAGGTCCAGGAAGTGAACCTACACCTCTAACAGTACATATATTCAATACAGGACCGTACTTGCTAAAGAAGGTTAGGGTAGAGTTAATTCTACCTAACTATATACACTTCTATAGAGGTAGTCCACAGAGATATACAGTAATCATTCCACCTCAAGGAAATGTCACATTAATATTCTACTTATCAATTAGTCCATACATTAAG
>NJDF01000038.1 GCA_002254895.1 Thermoprotei archaeon ex4572_64 | reverse complement strand
AGCTACTTCAATACCGTTAATTATTAAATCAAAGGATTCACTAAGTTCTTCATTACCTTCAATAGGTTTGGTATAAAATGGTCTTAAACTTGTTGGCCAGTGAATAATGTAGAAGGGTTCTTCAAGAATTTGTGAAAGTATTTTCAAACCTTGCTGTGGAATATCCTCACCCCTCTCAACTTTTAAACCATGCTCTTTAAGAAGCTCTAACGCTTCATCGTAAGTAACTTTTCTAAATGGTATCTTAACACTTCTTAACTCCACACCTATTTGTCTTAACTTATCGTTATGTTTAACACGTAACTCTTCATATACGTTAAAGATTATCTTATCTAGAATATTCATAACATCTTCATAATCCATAAAGGCAGCCTCAACATCTACCGAAATAAATTCATTTAAGTGATAGTTTGTATTATGTTTTTCAGCTCTATATGCTGGTGCAATTTCAAAAATTCTCTCAAGAGATGCTGTTAACTGCTCTTTATACAGTTGTGGACTTTGTGCAAGATAAGCAACTTTATCAAAGTAATGTATTGTGAAGAGTTCTGCCCCTCCTTCAGTACTTGTTGTTATGATTTTAGGTGTAAATACTTCAATGAATCCCTCACCATACAGTGTCTCCCTGATGATCTTAGTGATTATGCTCGTTAAGGTGAAGATTATCAAGTTACTTGGTCTTTTCAAATCAACAGCTCTAAAGTTTAATCTTACAGGTAATTCTGTCTCAACGTTACCCCAGATGTCTATAGGCAATGACTTAGACTTATTCAAAATCTGTATTTCTCTTGGTATAACCTCAACACCTATTTTAGCAATTTTGCTAGCTTTAACGATGCCTTTGACAGTAATGACATCTTCTCTACTCAATGTCGATGTTAAGTTCCAAAGCTTTTCATCGACTTGTCCTCTCTTGACAGTTATTTGTGTAAATCCTTCTCTATCTCTAAGTATTATGAATCTTATCTTACCGAGATCTCTAACATCCCAAATCCATCCTGCAAGAACTACCTCCTCACCATCAAGTTCAGGTTTTACTTGACTTGTCCAGTGCGTCTTTCTTAAAAACTTCATGACTTAGAGTGAAGAAAATTTACAGATATTTAAGGTTACTCATCTAGTAATCTCTACCTTAGTGTTAGATCCAGTAATAAGTGTAAGCATTTTCGCAAAATCACTAAGCTTGAATGGTAATTTTCTAGCTTCACTCTTAGTGATCTTGACGATCATCTCGTTAGTACCGTCAGGTAGCCACGATATGGCTATAGTTAAAATTCTTGCAGGTGAGGCAAGCTGCATAGCAATCTCATTAATACTTCCAGTTTTCTCTACAATTCTAACTTTCTTATCAAGTACTTGTTCAAGATTCTTCTCAATCTGTGTAATTAGTGTTCTTGGAAGATTCTTAATACCTCTAAGTGTAATGACTAGAAAATTGTCAATACTGTAAGATTTAACATATTCAACACCTTTCAAGTACTCCTCTAACTTACCACTACTTGCAACGTTCAGGAAGGCGTTAATTACTTCTAAATCATTCTCATCATATTCACCACTATCTAGTAAGGCTTGACATCTACTACATAAGATCCTAGTCTTAACACAGAAGGTGCAGAAGGGAATTTTCATACACTTCAACCTTCTCCTACGAATTTCTTGTTTAGTAGTTTATTTTTTAAATCTTACCTTTCAAGATTTTATCCTTAATTACAGTACTAAACTAAGTTGGAAATAGGTTTTTAAACATGTAGAAGTATTGAAATGTTAAATGTCATTATCTACAACATTAACAAGTCGTGAGGTAGAAATTCCATTAAAGATGATTAGAGCTATCAAGTTCGGTATTCTCTCGCCTGACGTTATTAGAAAGTTATCCATTATGGAAATATCCACATCGGAAACCTATGACGAAGCTGGAACACCTGTAAGAGGTGGATTAATGGATAAGAGATTAGGCGTTGTTGAGCCAGGCACAAGATGTGAAACTTGTAGCAATACTCACGATAGATGTCCAGGCCATTTTGGTAGAATTGAACTTGCAAGACCAGTTATTCATGTAGAGTTTGCAAAGTATATATATGATCTCTTAAGAGTAACTTGTAGAGAGTGTGGTAGGATACTGCTTACCGATCAGGAAATTGAAAAGTATAGAAAGAGACTTACAAAACTTAGAAGACATTGGAGACTTCTAGCTGAGAAGTTGACTGAGAGAATTAAAAAGAAAGCTATGGAGAGAACAGTATGTCCACATTGCGGTGCTAAGCAGAGAAAGATTCGTTTTGAAAGACCTTACCATTTCTATGAGGAGTTAGAGACAGGAGCTCTCATTAAGCTTGATCCAATTAGAATTCGTGAAAGATTAGAAAAAATTCAAAATCAGGACCTTGAACTTATAGGTATTGATCCTGAAGTTAGTAGACCAGAGTGGGCAGTACTTACAGTTCTTCCAGTACCACCACCACAGGTAAGACCTTCAATACAGCTAGAGACAGGTATTAGAAGTGAGGACGATCTTACACATAAACTTGTAGATATTGTTAGAGTTAATGAGAAGTTAAGATCAGCCATAGAGGCTGGTGCTCCTAGCAATGTCATTGATGAACTTTGGGAACTTCTTCAATACCCAGCTAAACACAGAAGTGGTAGACCGCTTAAGACCTTAGCACAGAGGTTGAAAGGTAAGGAAGGTAGGTTTAGAGGTTCACTTTCAGGTAAGCGTGTAGATTTCTCGGCAAGAACAGTAATTAGTCCTGATCCTAATCTCAGTATTAACGAAGTTGGTGTACCCATAGATGTAGCTAAAATACTGACAGTACCTGAAGTTACTACTGAGTGGAATCTTGAAGAACTTAAACAATACGTAATTAATGGTCCTGAAGTGTGGCCTGGAGCTAACTACATAATTCTACCTGATGGTAGAAGAATTGACTTAAGATTTGTAAGTAGGAGAGAATGGGCTGAAAAATTGCAGCCAGGCTTCATTGTAGAGAGACACTTAGTTGATGGTGATATTGTGCTCTTTAATAGACAACCAAGTCTTCACAGAATGTCCATGATGGGTCACGTAGTTAAAGTTCTTCCAGGAAGAACCTTCAGACTACACTTAGCAGTATGTCCACCATATAATGCAGATTTTGATGGTGACGAGATGAATCTACATGTACCACAGACTGAAGAAGCTCGTGCAGAAGCAAGAACGTTAATGCTTGTTGAGAAGCACATAATTACACCAAGGTATGGAGGGCCAATCATTGGTGCTAGACAAGACTACATAACAGGAGGATACTTACTTACAAAGAAAGACACATTCGTAGATAAGAAGTTACTCATGTACTTACTAGCAGCTGCTGACTATGACGGTGAGGTTGAAGAGCCAGCAATAATGCATCCTGTTGAGTATTGGACAGGTAAGCAAGTCTTCTCTATGCTCTTACCTAAAGATTTTAATTGGATTCAATCAACAGCCATGAAATTCATATGCAAAGAACCATATACGTGTAATACCGATGAATTTATAATTGTAATTAATGGCTACATGGTTGCTGGTGTTCTTGATAAGAAATCAATAGGTGCTGAGCAGGTAGATTCACTATGGCACGCAATAGTTAAGAGGTATGGCAACGAATTTGCTAGAAAATGGATTGACGCTGTATTGAGAATGTTACTTAGATATCTAGATCTTAGAGGTTTCACTATGGGTCTAGACTCACTAGTTGTTCCTCAAGAAGCCTATAGAGAACTAGATCAGATATATAGTGTTGTTGAGAGAAAGGTTACTGAGCTCATAGATAAGTATAGAAAAGGACTATTAGAAGCAGAGCCTGGATACACTGTTGAGGAAACTTTAGAAAACAACATTGTAGTTGCTCTATCTAAAGTTAGAGAAGAAGTTAGTCCAATAATTGATAAGTACATTGATAAGAATAGCGATGCCTACATAATGGCCAAGACAGGAGCTAGAGGTAGCATTGTCAACATCATACAGATGGTTGGAATGATTGGTCAACAAGCAATTAGAGGTGAAAGAATTAAGAGAGGTTTCTTAAATAGAACAACAGCACACTTTGAACCTGGAGATATTGGACCTATAGCTAGAGGTTTCGTTAAGACAAACTTTAGAGTAACTAGATATTTACACCATTAAAGTTAATCCAAAAGGTACATCGAGTGGAGAAGAACATAAAGAAATTATGAAAAGATATGGTCTAGATAGACATATGGCTAGTGCTTACATTATTGCAAAACGTGGATTATGGCAATACATGGAAAAAATAACTAAAAATAGTAATTAATAGTTAAACAGTAATAGGCTTGGGGTTTACTGAGAAGACTTGATGAAGCGTATGGGGACTGATAAATTCAATTACAATATATGAGTCAAGTTATGGATAGTAACTTTTTTAAAGGATTCTGTAAGTTAATTATCAAGAAAGATTAAGTAATGGCGAAGAACTATGCCTGGCATTAGACTTACTGAAGAAGAACTTCGGTATGCAGCACTTTTTGAGAAGGTTACAGGTATAACTCCTAGAGATGCCATTATAGACATGACTTACAATAGAATAATCTTCGTTGTTGATAAAAATTTTGCTCCTCTTGCTGTTGGTAAAGGTGGTATTAATATTAAGAAGCTGAAAGAGCTTCTAAACAGAGATGCTGAAGTTGTTGAATATGGTGAAACACCTGAAGAGTTTATAAAGAATTGTCTATATCCTGCGAGAGTACTTTCAGTGAAAATTACAAAACTACCTAACAATAATAAGATAGCTGTAGCTACAGTTCTTCCAGAAGATAAAGCTATAGCTATTGGTAGGAATGGTAGAAACATTAATAGAGCTAAACTCCTAGCCAAGAGATACTTCGATATAGATAAGGTAGTGATATCTTAAGCTACGCCATATAAGAAAATTGTCGAGTAAGTTTAATTAAGCAGTTAAGATTAACATTCTACGCTATGCCTGGTAAGAAAGGTCCTGTAGGTCTCTTTGCTGCTAGAAAACTTAGACTTAAGAGAAAGAAGTTTAGATGGAGCGATATTCACTATAAACGTAGAGTACTAAATTTTGCTAAAAAATTTGACCCACTCGAAGGTGCACCACTTGCTAGAGGTATTGTACTTGAGAAAGTAGGTATAGAAGCGCGCAAGCCAAATGCTGCAGTTCGTAAATGTGTGCGTGTTCAACTTACCAAAAATGGTAAAGTAGTTACAGCTTTCGTGCCGTGGGATGGTGGTCTGAACATCATTAATGAGCATGATGAGGTAATTATTGAGAGAATTGGTGGACCTGAAGGTAGAGCATACGGTGACTTACCTGGAGTTAGATTTAGAGTTGTCATGGTTAACGGTGTAAGCTTAAAAGCAATACTTGAAGGTAAGAAGCAGAAACCAGTAAGATAGTTAACTTCTCCTCTCTTCCATTAAATCTCCAAGTTCAAGTTTAGGATAGATACCTAAACTCATCAATTCTTGAAGTAGGAGTTTGAAGGCGTATGGTACTATCACTCTAGCAAAGGTACCTTTATCACCATGTATTGGACATATTGGTCTGTTTCTCTTAGAGTCAAACCAGACAATTAAGCCACATTGTTCACATACATACATGACGTACTTATCGCTTGAATCTACAAGTCTTTCTCTGATTAGAGCTGCAGCTCCATGAGCGATAAGGACGTCTCTCTCCATTTCTCCAAGTCTTAAACCACCCTCTCTTGATCTTCCTTCTGTTGGTTGTCTAGTAAGTATCTGTACAGGTCCTCTTGCACGTGCATGTATTTTATCAGCAACCATGTGATGAAGTTTTTGATAATAGACAACACCTATGAAGATATCTGCTTCAAGCTTTTCACCACTAATACCACTATACATTACTTCCTTACCATCCCATCTGAAGCCAAGCTTAATTAAAGCTTCTCTTAACTCATCTTCAGTAACTCCTTCGAAAGGTGTTGCATCTACAAGTATGCCCTTCATAGCAGCTACTTTACCTGCCATTGATTCAAGTATCTGACCAACTGTCATTCTGCTAGGTAGGGCATGTGGATTAATAATTATATCAGGCACAACTCCATCTTCAGTAAACGGCATGTCCTCCATGGGGAGAATCATACCTATAACTCCTTTCTGTCCATGTCTACTTGCAAATTTATCTCCAAGTTCAGGTACTCTTAACTCTCTAACTTTAACCTTAACTAATCTATATCCTTCATTTGTCTCAGTTATTACTACTCTATCAACAATACCTTTCTCACCACGTCTAACAGTTACTGATGAATCTCTTCTCTTACCACTAATTCCCTCAAAATATGCACCGTAAAATCTTGGTGGTGATGTCTTGCCAATAAGTACTTCACCACTAGATACGAAAATTTCTGGAGACACTATACCGTCCTCATCTAGATGTGCATATGCATCAGCTCCTCTATAACCTCTAACGGTTTGTGATGGTATTTCTATTCTATCTTCCTCACCACCTGCGTACTTATATTCTTCAGTTTCGTATGTTCTGAAGAAGAGACTTCTATACATACCTCTATCAATTGATGCCTTATTCATGATGATGGCATCCTCCATATTGTAACCTGTGTACGTTAAGAGAGCTACAATTGCATTTTGACCTGCTGGTCTCTTATCATACTCAACAACACTGATACCTCTAGTAGTGACTAGTGGTCTTTCGGGATAGGCCGTTAAGTGACCTCTACTATCAACTCTAAATCTATAGTTAGCTGTGGATAAACTTAAACTCTGCTTTGCCATAGCGGCTTCATAGGTGTTTCTAGGTGATTGATTATGTTCTGCGTATGGTATTATTGAAGCAACAGCTCCAAAAATTATTGATGGTATGACCTCCATATGTGTATACTTTGAGAGGTCTTGTGTTGGGTTTATGGCTATTAACGCGTTTTCCTCTTCATCAGCATCTAGATACTCTACAATTCCATTCTTGACAAGATCACTCCAAGACCACTCACCATTTCTAAGCTTCTCAATATGTTCTGGTTTTAATTTTAGTTCACCATTCTCAATAATTAGTACTGGTCTTCTTAATCTACCTCCATCACAGTTAACTTTAATCTCATTTCTTTCTCTAGCATATGCAATATTTACTTCATGACTAATCTGTCCTCTTCTTCTTAATTGCCTAACATTACTTACAAGTTTTTCAGGTTCTTCATGAATACCTATTAATCTATTGTTTAGATACACTTCAGCACCTTTAATTTCTCTTCTTCTAGCTTCAAGTATAGGTATTACTCCTAGATCGTAAAGTATATTTTCAATTTCCTTCTCATCAACACCTACAGTAATATTGGCTAGTAGAGCTAAATTCTTAACAAGACCGCAGTTTTGACCTTCTGGAGTCTCTATAGCACATAATCTACCCCACTGTGTTGGATGTAAATCACGTGCTTCAAAGTGTGGCTGTGTACGGCTAAGACTAGAGACTACTCTTCTTAAATGACTAATAGTTGATAATCTATTAGTTCTGTCAAGCATTTGTGAAACTCCTGTACGTCCACCAACCCAATTGCCTGTAGCTAATGCACTTCTAATACGTTCAGTAACAATGTCTGCTCTGACGATAGTGACTAGTTGTGGAATTCTACCTCTAGTGTAGTATTTTTCTAGCTGTGTTCTTAAATCTTGCACTAATTGTCTAAATACCGTTCTAAATAGTTGAGCCATAAGTTCACCAACAAGTCTAACTCTCTTATTGGCTACGTGATCTTTATCGTCAGGTCTTCTTCTACCAAGTGCGAGCTCTATAACTCCCTTAACCATCTGGCCTAGAAAGATTGCTTTCTTAATTCTTGTCTCTCTACTTGAGTCTGTACCTAGGTGTGGTAGGAAGTATCTATCAAGTACTTGCATAGACCTTTCAATTCTAATCTCTCTAGGCTGACCAATAGCTACTTTACTGCCAATATAGTCTCTAGCATCATCAATAGTTGTTGCAATCTGTACTGAATATTGTAGTGATGGTAAGAGTTCTTTCTGTATCTCAACATCATCACTAACAGCAAGCACAACATCTTCATCAGTTTCAAGTCCAAGTGCACGCATAATTATGGGGAATGGTATTCTAGTAGCTATTGCTGGAAATGTGACGTATATAATTCCATCTCTATGTCTCTCTACAGTGACTGTACTCCTATAACCAACACCTACAGAAATTACTTTACCAACGTGAGTAATACTTGCCTTCTCACCATAGTCGTAGAATGGCTTGTTAGGTGCTAAATCTTCCTGAGACACAATTACACGCTCACTACCATTAATGATGAAGTATCCTCCTGGATCTTCGGGATCTTCAAGCTTCTTAATAAGGTCACTTGACTTCAATCCATAAAGATTACAGTACTTAGACTTCACCAT
>NJDF01000037.1 GCA_002254895.1 Thermoprotei archaeon ex4572_64 | reverse complement strand
AATATTGAAAATTTGAGCAACACATAAATAACACTTAAAAACAGAGATAAAGGCTATGTCTGTATGTCTCTTTTCAGATAAATATCAAGAACTAGAGGTTGCATATGATGTAATTAGTGATAGGATATACATATTTAAGTGGTTTCCTCGAAGTCTTGAAGAGGTAGTTGAAACACTGATACATGAAGTTTTACATAAAGTTCTTGCTAAGATAGATTTAAAGTTATGTTTTGATGAAAAGTTAATTGAGACCTTGACGTCACTCTCCGTAAATACTGATGAAACTTTTCGTAAAAACATGCTCTATTAATTCTCAACATTGAATAGAGGTACATGTAGAGTCATTATCAAACTCAACGTTACTTAAATATCTTCGCAGAAAGTAATTGTAGAGTTAGGTGTAGATAGATAAGACTAAATATTCTCAGTTAAAATTTTTCAAAATGAGAGGTAACGTATTTCTACTCAAGAATCACTCATAATTACCTATCTAACCAATGTTAGTATCTTTACAATATTTTTATACTCACTAGATTATGCTTTGCTATTTCGAAAAATTGGACTATTTACTTTACGTATTAGACGTTGGGTTAAGAGAAGTTATGGTTATGCAATGTTAGCCCCATCCCCCATTGTCTTAGGCATGATAGGTACTGCAACGGTAGTATGGCTTTTAGGTCTTGATAAGAAGAAATCAATACCAATTATACTATCAACGGCTCTTGCTATACATCTCGTGATTTACCTAAGCTATATTGGTGTACTAACTCTAGTAGAGATATTGTAACTTATCGTATTGTTAAGCTCTCTCCATTCTCAGATTGTACTTTATAGAACATTTTTCATCTCTACTAATCTAATCGAGAAGTCTTATTCAACCATTATGCGCAATGATGATGAACTATCTGAACTACCATCTTATGAAGAGTAGAAGAGTGATTGAAAGCCGAATCAGTACACACTAACAGGAAAGTACAGTGGGGTTGCGTAAGTGAAGCTAATAGAAAGTAGTAATTAGAGAGTGAGCAAAAATTCTAATGAAGCGTGCTTGAGAAGTAAGACCACATCACGAGGTATTTGATCTACTTAAATTAACAATTCAGAATTGTCTATTAAAAGATTACTGAGAAGATGTTTAAACTCACGTAGAAGAACTAACAACATTTGTAAATGACTTGTAGGGTAAATCTTCTAGAGGGAGTGAGAGAAGATTGGTGGACCGGCCGGGATTTGAACCCGGGACCGCCCGCGCGCCAAGCGGGCATCAAGTGGGGGCTAGGAGGGTTGAGTTTTGAGTTTTACACTAATTTAAAAATTTACCTCTAGATTATTAAATAATCTCTGCTCGTGAGGTTTCGGGAAAGTAATTCGTTAACCACTTCGCACTTTCTCCTCTTACAAACAATGAAAGAAGGGTCAAAAACATCATCAATCAGCCCCTCCTAGCCCCCATATCCTTCCAGGCTAGACTACCGGCCCTGTATGGTAGGTTTATTTCTATGATTTTTAAGGATTCTCTTATGTTAGCTTCTTCACAGAGTCTTGTAAATCAAGTATTTATATTTCTCTCTCTACAAGACCTTCATGAGAGTTACAGCAACAATTGTACTTATAGTTATGAATGTGCTGGTATTCTTTCTAATATACTTCTATGCTTTCAGTTATGGTAATGTTCCTGAAGTTAAGAAAGCTCTATATCACATCTTCATAACGTATGGTGCTTCGCCTGAAATTCTACTTGGAGAGTACTATAGATTATTTACTTACATGTTTATTCACGCGGATTTTCTACATTTGCTAATGAATATGTATGCACTGTTTGTTATTGGCTCATTGCTTGAGAGATATTTAAGGTCGAGAAGTAAATTCTTAGCATCATACATTACTTGTGGTTTAGTTGCTGGTTTCTCCCCCATAATACATCTACTTCTACTTCATGATTTAGTATTGAGTGTGGGTTCTAGTGGTGCTATTTTTGGTTTAGTAGGTATGGTTGCAGTCACACCTATTAGAAGAGCAATACTTCACCCCATGAACATTATAGCATTAATACTTATAAATGTTGTTGGGTTAGTAGCACATGTAGACGTTTTAGGACATGTGCTAGGCTTTATAACAGGGTTAGTTCTTGGAGCATTGATTGCTAGGGAGAGAGGAAGAAAAATCATTATTTACTACTAGATGCACTATTTCTTAACCTTTCTTAACCAGCTTAGCTATAAAAAATCCTGGAGTATCTTGTATATGTGGATAAAATCTTGCAAGCATGAAAGACCATGGGTAATATAGACCATAACTTTTAGACGGTACATCAACATACTCAACATCAAAACCTATTCTTAAAGCGTAGTTAACAATATCTTCATTCTCCATGGGGGTTAGAGTACAGGTTGAGTATACTAATATACCCCCTCTTCTTAACAGTTTGCAAGCAGTACTTATGAATTGTCTTTGATAATTTGAAGCTGCCTTAACTTGACTCATACATTTTCTATCAAAGAGCTTAGGTCTGACACCTATGCTTGTACATGATGGATCGAGAAGTATCTTATCAACTTTACCCACGAGTTCAGGATAATCAATATCTAGGTATCTAGAATCTGCAATTCTAACCTCTACATGATTTATCATGTCTAATCTGCGTAATGTATCTAGTACTTGAAGTATCTTTCTACTACTCCTATCGAAAGCGTAAATTCTTGCTCTACCTTTACATAATTGAACAATGTGACTTAACTTACCACCAGGTGATGCACACATATCGATTATTAATTCACCTTCTTCAGGATTAAGTATATGTGATGTCCATTGAGCAGGTAGTGATTGATCATAAATAAGGCCATTAATGTACTCGGGGAGTTCTCTAATCTTAGGTGCCTTATAGATACTCTTAATTACTCTAACTGCAAGTCCCTTTCTATTTTTCAGAGAAGTACTTGATAGATCTTCCTCCGCAATACCGTAGGCTATAACTTCACCATTAGGTGCCATTATGTTTACTTCATCACCTTTACGAACATCTTCACACCTTACAATTCCTGGAAAGTACAGATTAGCACCTATGTATATACTTTCAGCTGCAAATTTATCAACAATAACTATCCTTCTAGCACTAGGTATCTTAAAAGGTCCTTCAATTCTAAACCAGATAGCTTCACTTAAGTATTCATCAAAATGTGCATATAACTTTCTACTTCTTAATCTCTCTACAAGTTCTTCAGTACTTATCTTTAAAGTATTAACTCTAACGTAGTATCGGTGTGGTGGTTTTTTAATGTATTTAAACATTAACCTAAGCTCACTATCACTAAAATATTCAAGTAAATACTTGTATAGCTTTAAATCAATTTCTAAACCTTCAACAATCTCTATAAATTTAAAAGACATCAAAATCTACATCTTCAACTTCATCAACTTCAGTTTCCACTTCTTCTTCCTCAATATTGTGTTCAGGAAGTGCTATGCCATACATGCTAGATAGGAAACTCAACAGCATGAAGTCCTGTATGAAGCCGAACATTACGAGTAGTGGTAAGAAGTCTACTAAAGGACTAAGTACTTCTGAAGCTTCCTCTCTTCTACCTAATCTTACAAGTTCACTTGCTTGTTTAAGTTTTTCTTCAACCTTACTTCTCAATCTATTAAGTTCTTCATAACCATTATAGGTCAAGGTGTAGACCTCTCTCTTAACTATAAGGCCTTTCTTGACCTTCTTGATGAGTTCTTGATCTTCAAGTTCTTTAAGCGTATTTTCAACTTCTTTAGGATCTACATCTTCAAGATTATCAATAATTTTATTGAGAGTATCATATCCTCTACGAATTAACTCTAAAATTATGAACTTCAAATACTCATTCATAAATTGATTATAGAGTTTAAACTTTAAATACTTTCTACATTTTAAAGAGTTGAAACATAGATACTCAGATGGAGATAGATGTTATGTCCCTTTACATTATGGTGCGGGGGGTGGGATTTGAACCCACGCAGGCCTACGCCAGCGGATCTTGAGTCCTTAGGGGTAGGTATTCCCTACAGCCCCCTTTGACCTGACTCGGGCACCCCCGCTATCTTGGTTAAAATTACGTGTTGAATTAATTTATAAGTCTTTCATTACGTCTATCAGTAATATTTTATAAATAAGGATTACCTTACTGATACATGGTTAGAAAAGTAGTCATAACTATCATTACTATAGCGATCATTATAGGTGCAGCTACATACGCTTACTATATGATGAGTCTTCAACCTTCAATTCCAGAACTTAAGGATCTCGTTGAAATTGTGAAAGAGGGAATGTACGAGTTCGAAGGCGACTTAACGTTTCTCTTAAATGTTAGGTATGGTGGAAGTACTATCATAATTGTCAACGTCAACTCTTCAAATATCAAGTATGGCACTAAGTTTTCTGAAAAGGAAAACTATACCCTAATCTACGTACACATACCAACACTAAAGACTATACTAAACGTTGAAAGACATGATTTTGAGAAGTACAAGTATAAAGTACTTATTGAACTTATCAATTCCACCATTCTTGAAGAAGTTGAAAATACAAGAGTAAAGATCTGTTTAGCTGATGAGATTAAAGCTAAACCTTTAAGTGAAGAAGTTGAAGGACTAGAAGTTAAGTTTGACATACCAGACTTCTGTAATGTTAGTTTTGAAAAGTATTTTAGAATTGAGAATTATGGAGAAATTGTCAAAACTTATCAAAAGCTATATCTAGATATTGGTAAGAAAATCGCTAAAGTCTTTATATACGATAGGACGTTAAGTATTAATGGTTACATAAGTTACTGCTATAAATATGATAGTGTTGTAAATTTAACGAAGGTAATTTTAGAGAATAAAGACTACATTGTTGATGTAATCTACAACTATACAAACATCTTTATGAAGTATTATCAATACAGAACAACATATGTTGTACCTAGAGTTGAAAGAAGCGATATTGAGAAAAGTATCGATGAACTCATAAGTAAGTTACGTCAGAACTCTGATCTTGAGTTATGGAATTTATATACATACGTATGTATAGAACCTAAACAAAAAGTCATAACTAAACTTGACATCAGATTTAATAATGTCAATAAGACTAGACTCACTATAAACTTCTCATTAACCTTTAACGTTCATAAATTAAGATTAAATTATATCGATGAAGATCTCATAAGTAAGTATGGTAACTTGCCTTTAAGAAATTTTGAAGAAATTATACAGCCTTTCATACCCACATACACTATATCCACTTCTAAAGATTGAAGGTGATTATCTCTCATATCTTAATTACTTGATTATCAAAGCATGATTTATATCCTAAATGACATGCAGAACCTACTTGTCTAACTTTAAGAAGTACAGCATCTCTATCACAGTCAACTCTAAATTCAAGAACGTATTGATAGTTACCAGATGTCTCACCTTTAAGCCAAAGCTTTTTTCTACTTGTAGACCAGTAATGTGCAAGTCCAGTAGTTAACGTCTTAATAACTGCTTCTCTATTCATAAATGCTACCATAAGTACTTGACTTGTTTCAAAATCTTGAACAACAGCAATTACAGTATTATCTCTATGCCTATAATTCAATGTGTTAGCGATTTTTTCAGCCTCTTCTAGAGTTAAAACCATATTTGAACTCTTCTCGATATACTTATAAGTATTGTCTATGCTAAGTTTGGTAATGAACTTAAAAGAGATAGTTAGCAACATTATTACTAAACTTGAAGAACTTGATAGAGTTAGAGATGAATTGATAAAGACTTCTAGAGATGTAATTAAACTTTCAAAAGAAGTTATTAACAATGTCTTGAAAGGCAATATTGAGAAAGCTCACGAATACTTATCAAGACTTAAAGAGATTGTTCACTTAATTATTTCAAAAGCTAGAAATTATCCTGAACTATACTTTAGTGGCTTCTTGACGGGAGTACTTACTGAGTATGTAGAGGCTACAGTTCTTTATGAAATAGTTACTAAGAGTAGATATCCAACACCTCAAGAGTTGAGCGTTTCTGAAGTACCTTACCTACTAGGTCTTGGTGATGTTGTTGGTGAACTTAGAAGACTTGTACTTGATTCTTTAAGGAGTAGTGATTATTCAAGAGCTGAGAAGTACTTTAAATTTATGGAGGAGATTTATGAGAACTTATCAACAATAGTACTACCTGATGCTGTAGTTCCTGGACTTAGACCTAAAATTGATAATGCTAGAAGATTACTAGAGTATGCTAGAAGTGATCTCTTTCTAGCACAGCTAAGATTTAGACTATCCTTAAGTGTTGAAGATAAGTAATTAAATCCCTATACCTTAAGATAAGAGTAATGCATAACATACCTTCAAAAGTCCTTTACGTAGATTTAAGTAAGAAGAAGTTCTGGATAGAAGATAGAAGAGATCTCTTTGATAAATGGCTTGGCGGTATTGGTGTAGCTACGCAGATATACAAAGAGGAAGTTAAGCCAAACATTGATCCTCTAAGTCCTGAAAATGTTATAATCTTCGCTATAGGTCCCTTTACTGGTGTCTATCCTTTAGGTTCTAAGACTATTGCAGTTTTTAAATCACCCCTTAACAATTACTTCGCAGAATCACATGCAGGTGGTCGTTCAGCACTTGCTATAAGATTTGCAGGTTATGGAGCTATAGTCATTAGGGGCTCAAGTCCTAGACCAGTATATCTAGTAATTGATCATAGAGGTGTCAAGTTTGGTGATGCATCTACATTATGGGGTATGAAATCTACAGAAACCATTGGTAGAGTCCTAAGAGAAGCAACACCAGGTTCTGGATTTAGAACAATTATGAGAATTGGTCGTGCAGGTGAAAAACTTGTACGTTATGCTAACGTCAATGTAGATACTTATAGACACTTTGGTAGAATGGGTCTTGGAGCTGTTTTTGGTAGTAAGAAGTTGAAAGCAATAGTTATAATAGGTACTTTAGGCCATAAATTACCTAAAGAGTATGTTGGAAAATATATGAGTATTTACAAGGAGATTTACGATCTTGCCACAAAATCACCATTACT
>NJDF01000036.1:4435-8405 GCA_002254895.1 Thermoprotei archaeon ex4572_64 | reverse complement strand
ACCATTCAGCTACTCTTAAAATTCTGTAAAGTATTACTCTTAGAGATGCGATAGTTATTGAGTCAAGTTCATACCTGTATAGTTGATCTAGTATTTCTTCAATTTTTCTAGAGATGCCATTCTTAATATTGTCAAGAACGTGATTTATCTCTACAAGCTTTGCCTTATTTGATAGTGCACTCGATATGGTATTGAAGAGACTCGTTATGTCATTTATGATATTTATGATCTTATCTTTAAGTTCGCATGGAACTTTATCAATTGCTTCTTTACCCATCTTATTAGCAATTTCATGAACAACATCTGAGACATTATCTGCAATTCTCTCAAGTGCTTTACTTATAATTTGATATTCAAGTACTGCTCTTGGGTCTGGAGTTTTTGAACCAACAGCTCTACCTGTGAGTAATATTTTTCTTAATTGTCTATTAAGTAGTCTGTATAACTTATCTACCTCATTATCTCTATCAATTAAGTCTTGAGCAATATTCTCATCAAACTTTGTAATTATTATCTTCAAATCTTCAAACATGTTCATGACAGTTCTCACAATTTTATTCAATATCTCATCCATGCTCATATTAAGCACATCGATTAAGTTTTGAATTGTTAGTACATTCCTATCTTCTTCAATAACTTCAGTACCTGCAAGTTTTTTTCTAGTAACTTCTTTTACATGTCTTTTAAAATTGATTGTAGTGTCTGTAAAGCCTACTCTCAAAACATCATAACCAGCCAGATAGTACGATAATAGAATTCTCTCTATATGTCTAGCATCTTTAAATTCATCATTAATGTGTATAGTTATTTCAGGAATTTGATGCTTAGCTATCTTTTTGGGAATAATTAGTAGTGAATTATCGTGTTGAGGAACTATTAGAACCTCATCACCAGGTTTTAAACCTACATGTCTAGCCCAATCTTTAGGTAGGGATATGATTAGTGTTGCACCTCCAGTCAATTGTACTTTTCTGGTCTCAACTTCGTAACTCACGAAATATAGCCCCTTAAATTATCTATTTAGCTTCCTATAAATACTTTATGCGTATCGGTTGTGTTAATTTTTAATATAGAGTGTCTGTATCTCTATACAGGCACTATTCAATACTAACCTCAGTCTCCATATACTCACTAAGTTTTGGAATAACTACTTGAAGTACACCATCTCTAAATAGTGCTTTTGCTTCACTAATCTTTAATCTGTAAGGGAACTCTATCTTTCTATAAAGCTTATAGTTACTCAACCTTTCAGCTCTAACTACCTTACCGTTGATGTAGTTGTTTGAGTTATTGGCTGAAATTTCAAGAAAGTTTAGGCCAACTCTAATCTTTATATTCTCCTTCTTAACGCCTGGAAGATCTATCAGTACTGTGACTCTATCTCCCTCATCAATAACGTCAACTAGAGGCTCTCTTACAATTTCAGTAATTCCGTACTGTGAAGCCTTACTAATAACTTCTCTTATCTGAGTTTCAATACTAGTCAACTCTTGAAACCATGATTGTAATTGAGTTTTCTCTAAATTTATAGGTAGAAGTTCCTGCATAGTCATGAGTAGATACTGACTGAGAAGGTTTAATTTAGTATTACTTACTATACTTGAAGTATTGTCTCTAAGATGATAACGGTAATATTCTACTCATGCTTCTTAACTACACTTAACAGATATTCATCACATTCTTTCTTAAAGTTGCAGTAAATACATGATGTTGGATTTTTATTAAGCATTCTTTTTCTAACTAGTGGACATAACTTTCTAACGTAGTACTGTGGATAACATTCTCTACATACGATTACGTTCTCGTAAATATACTTGACATCTCTGAACTCTATAGGTTTACCACATATAGAGCATTTAAACATGTATATGTTGCGTTTTTAGTAATTTTTAAATTTTTTAAATACAGAACTTATCGCTATCTATGAGATTGGCAGCAGTATTGGCTATAGTATTTACTATACTATCGGTAGGTGTCTTAATAGTTCACATAGCTACTTTCAATAACTTCAAATTCATAATTAACAGTCCTAATCCTAGATTAGATATTCTCTTTCTATCCCTAACCATCGTATGTATTGTCTTTGCAGTACTTACTTTAAGATTTTCTAGAGAAATTGAGAGATTTGAGAGAGCTCCACCATATCAGTACTACTATCAGTATGGTGGTACGAGTAGAGAATATTTAAGTAGTGAAGTTGAGAGAAGAGAGGAGGAGTATGTTTAAACCTTACACGATAGATATTGGTAAATTCTTAATTAAACTTGCAAGAAAGGCTGTAGAGTCTTACCTAACAAGAGGAGTCATAATAACACCACCTGAGAATACACCTAAACAGTTACTTCAAGATAATTATGGAGTATTCACAACTATCGAGATCGTTAGAGATAGTGAGACTGAGCTTAGAGGCTGTATTGGTTATCCTAAAGGTTATCAAAATGTAGCTACAGCAACTATTAGAAGTGCAATAGCAGCTGCAACTGAAGATCCAAGATTTGAACCTTTAAGAGTAGAAGAACTTAATCATGTAGTTTTTGAAATATCAATATTAAGCCCTATTACTGAACTTAAAGTAAGTAAGCCTAAAGAATATCTTGAGAAGATAATTATTGGTAGACATGGATTAATAATTCAGAAGAACTTATTTTCAGGTCTTTTACTACCTCAAGTACCTGTTGAGTTTTGTTGGGATGTAATTACCTTTCTAAACGAGACTTGTGTAAAAGCACTACTTCTACCTAATTGCTGGGTTGATCTTGAGCATACAAAGTTAATGATTTATGAAGCTCAAGTATTTAAAGAATTATCACCAAATGGTGATGTTGTAGAGAGAGACTTAGTTAAGGAGTATCGTGAAAAATGTGAAGGTAAGAGCTGACCTACACATACATTCAGTATTTAGTGATGGTAGAGCTACACCTCAAGAAGTAATACTACAAGCATTAAGGGCTAGATTGAAGGTGATATCCATAACAGATCACAATACTTTCAAAGGCTCAATTGAAGCTTTAAAGTTCTTGAAGAGAAAGAACATAAACAACATAGTGGTGGTTAAGGGGTGTGAAGTTAGGACTGAGTATGGTGATGTATTAGTACTATGTCTTGCAGAAGTTAATGACAACTTCCCTAAAAGACTTAATGAGCTTATTGATTGGGCTAGAAGTGCTGATTGTCTCTTAATTCCTGCACATCCCTTTGATAAGTTCAGGAAAGGTATTGGTAAAGTTCTACTTAAATATAGGTGGAATCTTATTGAGATCTTTAATGCAGGTACACTCAATCCAATAGCTAACTATAAGGCATATATTGTAGCTAAGAAGTTAAACATACCTGGAATAGCTGCTAGTGATGCTCACGTGGTGGTAGATATTGGTAAAGCATATACGTTAATAGACGTTGAAGATCTTAATGATGAGTGCGTATTTAAGGCATTAAAGAGAGGCTATACAGTACCTATTTACAAGATTGTGAATTTTCCATCAATAGATAGACTTTCCTGGTCACTTGTTAGGAAGTTAAAACTTCACTAATGTATCTCTTAACCATTTCTCTTAAGAAGTTGAGTGTTGATTGTTCAAAATGTTGAGTACATTGACATATAATTAAGTACTTATCTAGTCTTATAATGTATGTGTAGTTATTTTCTCTACTAAGCATTACTAGATCATTCTCTCTAGCAAGTTCTGTATAGCTGATCTTTAATGCTTTCTCATCAATATCTCCAAAACTTTTAACTACCTCATTATCTTGAAGTATAGCTATTGAACTTAATGAGAAGAGAGATACGATCTCTTCAATACTCTTAGGTACATAACCAATCTGTGCAAAGGGTGGGTATTGTGGTGTATATGCTGTCTTTATTTCCTGTAAAGTTTCTTCAATACTGCTAATTCTCTTTTCAAGATTTTCATTAATTTCAGAACTTAAACTCTTAATACTCTCTTCAATACTTCTCTTCAAATCATTTACA
>NJDF01000036.1:0-4397 GCA_002254895.1 Thermoprotei archaeon ex4572_64 | reverse complement strand
CTCATGTAGAGGTTGTGAAGGCTGTTCTAGTAGTGATGGTGTTTGTATAGGCTGTACTTGTATAGGTTTTGCTCTAACAAGTTCGTCAAAGTATGTGGCAAGATCTTGTTGAGAAGTAGTTCTAGTCTCCTCTTTCTTTTTTCTCCACTTTATAAGTTTCACAAGGTAAAATCAATTACTCCACTTAATAACACTTGCGTATAGTGTTTAATCAGTTTTAGAGAAAGAGATTTCAAGACCAAAAACATCATCACACTATGGCGTTTAGGAGGAGACTTCATGATGAAGTAATTGGTCCACAACTTGTAAGTTCTCTAAATCCAAATTTTCACAGCTATATTCGTAATGCATGGCTTAGAGCTAGAGATCTAGCTCAGAGATTTGGAGGTGTAGTTGAAAGTTTAAAGCCAAGCCATATGTACGGTGATGAAGCGTCAAGTGTTGGTTATGTGCTCAAAGTTGGTGACATATACTTAAGTAACGCCTTGCCTGAAAAGTCCTACATAGTTATTTATGGAGTATTCAATAATGATGAGAATTTTGATTACGTGAAGTTTCAAGATGGTTCTAGAGTTACTGAATGGTTTGTAAAGCCTGTCTACTACTTTACGGAAAAGATTGGTGTTTGGGGAGCAGATCCTGTAATTTTATCTTCAAGTGGTGTAATAACTATTCATTCACAAGATTCAGGTAGAGATAGAGTTAATGCGTGGATATTAGCGTACGTGGTTATGCCGAGAATGGTTAGTGAAGTAGGAGCTAGAGAAGAGAGGAGAAGACGTAGAGGTAGATCTTAACATATGATCTTAACATCCTTCAAAGTTTGCAACTTGTTCTTAACTTTCTCAAACCTCTTACCAATAATGTATATAACTACACGTTCGAGATGAGCCTTAACCTCCTTGTTGATGATTTTTATGGATAGTTCTTTAGTAATGAGTACGCCGTAGAATGTTATTACGAGAAAGATGGGTGCTAGAATTTTGAATCCTTGACCTTCATATTGTATGGTTAGTTGACTCTCTTCACTACCATTAGTATCACTTAGATAACTTACCTCTCTAACTACTAACTCTCCCGTACCTGTATATGTAATTCCTGCAACTAGTGAGAATGGTTTTTCAAGATTTTCTAGATAATGAACTTCAACAGGTACATTATGACTTAAGTACTTATTGACAACTTCAAGAACAAAATTTTCAATAACTTCTATGGGTTCAAGTCTCTTAACTAGTATTGTTGGTAATAGCATAGTCATGAGTATTACTTATTAAGATAATTTAAAAACTACGAGTCTTAATGTTCTTTTTAATAACGTAAAAGTTAATTACGGTTAACTACTCTTTTAAATCAATGTCAACACCTAGAGTTCACATTAAGATTGTTTCTTGGACTGAAATTATTGATTGGATTAGAAGTCTCGCAAATTCAATACTAAGTTCAAACTGGAGACCTGAAGTTATTGTTGCTATTGCTAGAGGAGGTTATGTACCTGCAGTTCTCTTATGTGATTACCTAGCCATCACTGACTTAATAAGTATACAGCTTGTGCACTGGCCTGTAACGGCTGAAGTACTTGAGAGAGCATACGTTAAATATCCATTAAGTACAGATCTTAGTGGTAAAAGAGTACTTATTGTTGATGATATTGTAGATACAGGTGAAACTCTTGAACTTGCTAAAAAACACATAGTGGAGAGATGTAGAGATGTTGATGTGAGAACAGCAGCACTTCAATGGAGAAGTATTGTTGCTAAGTACAAACCAGACTATTGGGGTATTGAAGTTAAACATAAAGCATGGTTTGTATATCCTTGGAACTTTATTGAAGATACTACAAACCTAATATTGAAAGTAATTAAGGATATGAGAGAGAAAGGTATTAATGAAGTAACACTTAATGATTTATTTAAAAAGCTTCATGAGTGGTATGGTGATGAGTTTTTCAGAATAGAGAGTTACTATATAAATATTGCATTAAAGAATTTAGAGGAGAAGAAAATTCTTCAAACAGTTAGAAAGAATGGGTATGAAGTGTTGAGAATTGAGTAATTATTTCTAACAACTCTACATACTGTAATGCTTGAATTTAGAGTAAAGATTTAAGAAATTAAAAACTCCTACCCTCGTAATGTCTACCGTACCTTTAAGTTACAGGCTAAATCGTGTAAGAATATCAATCTTAATACTTATAGCACTAGTACTAATTAGCTCTGTAATTTTTGGTTACTCAATCAATCTTTCAGATAAATCTATGAGACAGATAGGGAAAAGTCTTGAAAAGAGATTTTCTGAACAGATAACGTTGAGTAGAGCACTTATACAAACCTGCTCTAGCGTTATAGTACTTTCCATACCTTTAATGGGGATTCCATTAAGTAGTTATCACTTAATACTCTATGGAATATACACTAAAGTCTCTATGCTTCTTGGGATGGGAACTTATCACTACCTTATTCATGGAGTAATACTGAGCATACTACTAGCCTTACCAAACACTGACGGCATATTACTACTATGCTCATTCATTAAATATTTGAGAGAGAAAGATCGTGAAATTAAATCTACACTTAGAGGTTTAGTTATGACTTGTGCTAGATTATACATCTTTACACTACTCTTCGCACTAATTATTGTCAGTCTAATAGTTATTATTCAAGTTGTTGGTATTTAAATAGTACTTCTTAATCTTCTAAATTCTAATCCATAACTTCTCAAATACTTAAAAGCACTAGCTGATATGTCAGGAGCTACAAGTACTCCTCTAATCTTCCTATTCTGAAATTTATTTGAAAGATACTCAACGTATCTTCTTAACTGATGAACAGCTTCAGGTCCTGCTTGTGCTCTCTTTATCTCAATAGCTACGTAATTTCCATACCTATCCTCACATAGAAGATCTATTGAGCCAACTTGTGTATGGTATTCCTTACTTATGAGTCTCAACCCATCTTCAACTATGTGTAGATTGTTCATTAAGTAATTTTTCAAGTCTTCTTCACTACCATGAACTTTATAAGACTTACTGACACCTACATTGAAAGCGCCAATAAAGTGTATTACAGGTACTTCAATAGTGACGTACTCTTTAGGACTAGGTCTTACACTTTTAATAATTAATATTCCATACTCTGAAAGTGCGTAGAGAGTTGAGCCTGGAGGATTCCAGATAACTGGTTCTCTTCTACTTGACTCGTGAATCATTAAGGTACCGTCTGGTTTTGTAATTACTATTCTTGGTGCAAGTTCAAGTTCAGCTCTTGCTCTACCTTCATACTTAGCTGACAAGTTACCATAGAGAACAATTACTTGACTTGACCTTTTAGTGTTTATGAATTTACATGCACAATCTGGTGATGGTTCAAGTATGTAATCAATACTCATAGTTACACGTTTTAAAGTTTGTACTTGTGAAAGTGAAGTTTACTCAATATCTAGATCACTTTCAACTTCGTTACTTAGAGATTCTTCAACACTAGTTTTTGCTGTTTCTGAAGCACGCCAATAAGCAACTTTGCCTCTCTTAATTTCTCGAACAAGACCATCTTTTTGAAGAAGTTTTAGTGCATAAAATACTTGAGAATGACTTAAATTTGTCTTTCTAACAATTTCATTTGTTGGTAATTCACCTTCACGTAGAAGTAGTTCTAATATCATTTTCTTTCTCTCTAAAATTTTGTTGGTTTGTCTTCTAGGCATATTCAAAGAATATTCATACAAATTTTTAAAAATTAATTTTAATGACTTTTAGAGGTATTTTAACTATATTGATGTTAGTGAAGTAGTGTTATAATTCTTCTAAACTTAACGTAGAGTCCATAATCAATGTATCTATAGTTTTCTAAGTATTCTCTAATGGTTTTTGCAAGACTTACTTTTCTCAAAATCTCATCATTAATCCATATACTAAAGGCTACTGAACCAGCACCACTACCATAAGTTACTACAAGTACTCTCGAATTCGATTTTGCTTCTTCAAGAACTTTGCATAAGCCTAAGAGAGCTGAGGCATTGTAAGTATTTCCAACCTTATCCACTACTATTCCTGGCTTTACTTTCTCTAATGGAAATCCTAGAATTGAAGCTACACGTAGTGGAAATCTTGTATTTGGCTGATGAAAGACTACATAATCAAAATCACTCACTTTTAATCCAGTACTCTCCATTAAACCTTTAGCTGCATTTATGATGTGTCTAAAATATGCCGGCTCACCTGTAAATCCTTCACCATGTACGGGATATGGTGATTTATCTCTACGCCAAAAGTCTGGTGTGTCTGAAGTATATGGATAGTATGCTTCAATTTCAGCAACGACACCATCATTACCAATAATGAAGGCTACTGCACCTGAACTTGCACTATACTCTAAATGCTCACCAGGTTCTCCTTGACTAGC
>NJDF01000035.1 GCA_002254895.1 Thermoprotei archaeon ex4572_64 | reverse complement strand
AATACTTGACTCATTAGCTAAAAATTACGACATCGTACTTATGGACATGGAGGCTGGTCTTGAACATTTAAGTCGTAGAGTTGATGCAAATGTTGATTACCTAGTAATCACTGTAGATCCCTCAAAGATGGGCTTCAGTACTGCCAAAAAGCTTGTAGAAATGGTTAGAACTTCAGAGGATGTGACGATTAAGAAGATATACATTGTTGGTAATTTATTTAAAGATGAGGAAATAGTTAGAGAATTCTGCGAGAAGCTGAATGTAAACTATGGAGGAGTCGTTCCTTATGATGAAAATATTCAAAAATACAATCTTGAAGGAAAGTCACTACTTGAACTACCAACAGAAAGTCCTGCAGTAATTGCTGTGGAAAGAATTGTTAAGAAAATCTTAGAGCTCTAGTAATTAATAATTCATCATTGTTGGAAAGTACTCTCTTCTTCCAGGTATACTTAATGCTGCTTCATACTCCTCTACAAAGTCTTGATCCTGAATAAGCTCTATGTATGTCATTTCTTTAGCTATTTTCTCAACAACATCCCTATACTTATAATGTACTAGTATAGTGTATGTTCCTGCTATAGAGCCATTACCAAGTAATGTGAATTCTGCGTTAGGAAATTCGGGAAAGAGACCAATCTTAATAGCGTTATTTAAATTTATGTAATTAGCAAAAGCACCACTCTCTTCCTCAAATATGTAACTTTTTCAATCATCTCCTCACTAAATTTACCCCTAAAATCAACAATTCCATAAGTGTATAGTTCTGCAAGTAGATCAATGAGGCCAGAACCACATAATCCTTTAGGTTTTGAGTTACCAATTACTGTATATTTAGCCTTGTACGTATTTTTATCAATTTTCAAAGTATCAATAGCACCTTCAGTAGCTCTCATACCGAACCTTACACTCCAACCTTCAAAGGCCGTACCTCCAGGTCCTGTGCACGCTATGAACCACTCGCTACATCCAAGAACTACATGAGTATTTGTTCCAATATCTATGAGTAGTGATAGTTTATCATCTCTCCACATATTTGAGATCAAGATATCACATAGAACATCACCACCAAGAAATCTACTAACGCAGGGAGCTACATACACATGTGCATTATTGTTTATGTTAATTCCAAGTTCGTTAGCTTTTATTATAATACTATCTCTCTCAATCTCAATATTGGGAGAAGCTAATGGTGTTGGATTTTTACCAAGTAGTAAATACGTCATTACAGTATTACCTGCAATACATGCATAGACTATCTGTCTTGAACTTATCTTGATCTTCTCTAAATGTTCATTTACTAGTGAGTTTATGGTTTCAATTACCAATTTTTGAAGTTTCTCAGTTCCCTTAATGTCTCTTCTAGCATGTTCAATTCTAGACATTAAATCTTCACCTAGAGCAACTTGTCTATTGTAGTCTGATAACTTATCGATAATTCTACCTGTACTTAGATCTACTAGGTATGTAACTACTTTCGTAGTTCCCACATCTACCGCAATACCATAGACTTGACTTGAATCTAAGTAATCAATTACCTTTCCCGTAATTTTATCGATTATTTCACCGTTAATGTAACTTACAATAGGGTTTAATTCAACCTCAGGTATTACTGCATCTTGAAGAATTTTCTGAATACCTAATCTTGACTCTGAAGGTATGTATATCTCACAGTCAGTTAGGCACTTAGTAACACATGCGAGTGTGTATCCTCTTTCTAATTCTTCACTCGTTAGTAATTCTCTAACAACCTCATCATGAATGTATTTACCTTTAGTAATTACTACTTTACACTTACCGCAATTACCATAACCACCACATACACTTTTAATACTAATGCCAACTTCTTGAAGAATTTCAAAAATGGTCTTATCATTATCTACACGTACCTTAATGCCGTAGGGTTGAATAGTTATAGTTATTTTATTCACGTGATTTAACAGATATTGAGCATTTTAAGTATTCATCAGTATTAATATTGATGAAGTTCATTAAAAATTACTTTAAAATATTTAAGACAACAGACTCTCAATAATAAGGATGCTTGAAGAGAAATTCTGCATGAGTGGAGAGCTGAAAGAAGTTATCAATGCTGTAAATATGGAGCTAAAGGTTAAGAATATGTACTGTATAGGTGCTTTTGAGCTGTGCATTGAAGTTAATAAGAGCGATATTGTGAAGGTCATGAACATACTTAAGAGGTGGGGCTTCGATCATGTGGTATCAATAACTGCAGTAGATTACCCACCTAGAAATTTTGTAATAATCTATACAGTAGCTACCTATAGTAATGTCAAGCTTATGAAGTACTTAGTTAATGTTAAAACCATAATTGATAGAGATAGTCCTAGAGTTTTGAGTATCGTTAATGTTTATCCAAATGCTGATTATCTTGAACGTGAATGTCATGAGATGTTTGGTATTTGGTTTGAAGGAAATCCCAATATGGGTAGAAAATTCTTACTAGACCCCGAATACTTCAAAAATAAATACCCATTAAGAAAAGATTTCAAAACATCTGAACTTGAAGTGTAGGGTCTAGGTTCTCCTATTTCCAAGAAGTCTTAAATATAGACTTGCAGGTTCTGCATACTTTCTTAAATGTTCAGCAATATATATAGGTGCACCAGACCTAACAGCTATAGCTGCAGCATCACTTGGTCTAGAATCTACATGTATTAGCTCACCTGTTCTATTATCTTTAAGTACTATTGTGGCTAAGTACATACCGTTGATCATAGCATCAATAGTTATCTTCTCAATACTAACATCAAGTCTTTCAAGAATGTTCATAATTAGATCGTGAGTTAACGGTCTTGGGAATGGTATGTTTAGAAGCGCCTTCCTTATGGAAAAAGCTGCGCTAGCATCAATGATCATAGGAAGCACCTGATCTTCCCACTCATTAACTGTGAAGAGTAGTATTGCTTTACCTTCATTACCAAGTTCGATAACGTCTAGAACATCTGCTCTAAGATAGCTTATCTTATTATGATTTTTGATATCCTTACTCATAAATTAGTCTGAATTAATGCCTAAGTTAAGCTAATATGTTTTACTGTATAGGCTTCTGTTGATTAAGTGTATGTTGTGTCTGGAATATTAATTTCGAATTTCATTTTACTCTATTTCCTCAATTATTAATCTCTACCTTTTTACGCTTAAATATTTTGAAAGCTTAGCTCTTCAGAGTGGGATTTACTTTTGATTTTTCTTTAATACATGATATAGCAATATTTCACCTCTATCTGCTGTAAAACTATATTTTAGACATTTTAAAATTCTATTTTCCATACGTTTCAACTCATTTTTACAACTATGTTAAGTTATTGTTGAGACGCACTATTTCTGCACATAATTTCTAGTGAAGGAAGTAAGTGAATGAGAATTGAAAGATTACTATAGTCTAAGTATTAATTATCGTGAAGTTGTTTTATTAAATGATAAAGAAGAATTTAAATTTAAGAAACAATGTTTAATAAGGTTCTTCATCACCATTATCTAGCAAATAAGCTTTAGAAAAGTCAGTGAAGATGTGAAGTGAAGATTTAATAAAGATACTTATCTGTAGAGGAGCTAGGAGTATAATTGAGCATTATACATCATAGATATTAGTGAGAATTATTAGTGAGGTTATTGAGGGAAAGCGTAACATAATCTTCACTACTTCTAAATATCCTTGATTATTTTTAATTACTTTCCTTGATTATTATTACTTTTACTTTTTCTCCATGTAGTTTCTTCAACTTCTCCTGATATTCCTTTGGAGGATATATTAAGTACTTCTCACCAATCTTAACAATCCTCGCCTCAAAGACATATATAAGCGCCCACCTAAACTCACCACTTACATTTTGAACACTAAGCTTATGAGTCTGTATACTATAGATAATAATCAGTGAAACACCCAGTGAGGGCTAATATCTGCAAGACAACGTACTCTAAGTAAATAAGACTCTATAGTTATGGGAGGTTAATCTAGTGTTAACTTTTCTTCAAATTCTTCCCACTTCTCCATATCTCTAACCTTGACAACACCTCTACTAACTTCTTTAGGACCAATTATGATGAAGTATCTAGTTCTGATTTTTGATGCATATTCAAGAGCTGTTCTTAAACTTCTGTCACCAGTGTCTACAATGACTTTATATCCTTGCTTTCTATACTTTCTCGCAACTTTATAAGCAATACTTAGTAGCTCCTCATTTATGCAGTATATGTAGTAGTCTATCTTTAATTCAGGATTTGCTGTTAAATTTAACATACTTAGCACTTCTAGTATTCTTTCAATTCCTAATGCGAAGCCTGAGGCAGGTGTATGTATGCCACTGTAGATCTCTATTAAATTGTCATACCTACCTCCACCACCTATAGCGAGCTTATAGTTACTTGCATATATTTCGAAAACCATACCTGTATAGTAATCTAGTCCTCTAACTGTACTAAGATCAAGATATACATTACTTGTAAGTTCTTGATACTCTAAGAGTCTAGCCACTTCGTTAAAGTAGTTCTCTATTTCTTCACCAAGATCTAATTCTTTAACAACATCTGCAGCTTTCGTTATGGGTGCTTGAGTATTTACAAGATCTAGTAGTTCTTGAGAAACCTTCTCGTTAATACCTAAATTGATCATCATGGCTAGCATTTCATCTCTACTTACCTTATCTTTCTTATCGAGAACTCTATACACTTTCAACTTCACATCATTGCGTATAGAGTACTTGTTGAGTAACTTATCCATTAACTCTCTACTACTTACTTTAAACGTCACATTGTGTAGATCAATTACTTTCATAGCCTCTATAGCTAGTGCAAGTACCTCAACATCAGCTCTAACAGTTTTTGAACCAATAAGTTCAAGACTGAATTGGTGAAATTCTCTAAGTCTACCATGTTGAGGTTCATCGTATCTCCAAACTTTAGAAATGCAGTACCACCTTATTGGTTTTGAAAGATCAAGTCTATAAGAGACTACTCTAGCAATAGGTACAGTTAAATCAAAGCGAAGACCAACTTCTCTACCAGCCTTATCTTTGAAGTAGTATATCTCGTTAATAATCTCTTCACCTGCTTTAGCTTTAAGTATTTCAAAATGCTCAAGTGCTGGCGTTTCTACTCTAAAGTAACCGTAAGATTCTGCAAGTCGTGCAAGTTTTTCACAGACGTTAAGTAGTGGATAATATTCTTCAGGTAAGTAGTCTCTCATACCCCTAACAGGTCGTAATAACTTCTCATCAATTCTAGTCATAG
>NJDF01000034.1 GCA_002254895.1 Thermoprotei archaeon ex4572_64 | reverse complement strand
TTAAAGTTCTTAAATATCCTGAAGTTAAACTTGAAGAAGTAAAGCCTATTGAGGAGAAGGTTGTAGAAGCTACAGGTGAAGGTTAAGGTAATTCAAACTCTTCACTTCTAAGCATATGTTCAATTCTTCTCCTCTTTAACTCTCTTCTCCAACTTTGCAACCATCTATACACCGTCACGTGTTGTCTACCTCTTATAAGCATCTCAATTGCTTCTCTAGCTGCTCTAACATTTTCAAAATTGCCAATCATGGCTATGCACTTGTTTGAAATTACTATCTTGGTATCTGTAAGTTCTTCAATGGTTTTTCTAGCCTTACCATTCTCACCAATTACTCTACCTTTAATTCTTGCTAGATGTGTAGTCTTGCTTTTATCAATGTAGTCTCTAAGATCTATAACATCTAGTATGTAGTCATCATTTTTGAGCAGTAATGCATCTTCAATTTGAAATCCGTAATTTATTGCTTCAATTATAGCTTTAGACTTCATTAACTCGTCAATTCTTGTATCTTCTTTAGGTTCAATTATGATAGAACTATCATTAGTTACTGCTATCTTTACGTTTAGATCTCTTTCAATTACGCTTTTAATCTTACTTATGTATTTTGCTTTATTTTCATCAACATTGATCACTATCTTACTTCTAAAGTAATTGCTCAGCATGTTTGGTAAGTGATTTTTAAGTTTTTGACTCTTTCGTCATCAAAATATATAGATCTATTTATTTGAAGGTGTTGTTAGTATTTTACAACTAACATGCTTATAGAGAAGTCTTTATGTTTTTCAGAGATGTATGCTTGAAGCTATATATCTTAGTCTCGGTATTGCATTAGCAATCTATTACGCCATCATTATGGGCGCTAATGATGCTGCTAACTCATCCTCACAACCTGTAGGTTCAGGAGTTATGAGTCTTAAATCAGCTTTAACTACTTTTGGAATTGCTGCAACTATTGGTGCTCTTGTTCAGGGAAGAATGGTAATGATAACTGTTGGTAAGGGTGTGGTTGAGCCTATAAGCGCTCTTGATGCTTTACTTGCAAGCATTGCTGCCGTTCTCTGGATAACACTTGCAACATGGTTAAAACTACCCATATCTACATCTCACACAATCGTATCTTCTGTTTTAGGTATTGGTATTGCTAAAACGATTCTCGGTACTTCAAATGAGTTGACTATTAGGTGGAGTCTTGTTGAAAAGATAATACTCAGTTGGGTATGTTCACCAGCTGCAAGTATTGCTCTAGCATACCTACTCTATCAGTTCTTTAAAAGATTAGCAATCTACATGATGCATCAGGGGTGGAATGTTGGTAAGATATTTTCAGCAATAGTTATTGCTAGTCACTTATGGGGTGCCTACTCTTTTGGTGCTAACGATATTGCAAATGCTACAGGTGTATACGTTACTGTAGCTTCTAGGGTATTAGGTCTTCCAAGTCAGACAGCCATGACAGTACTTGCAGCTATTGGTGGTGGAGCTATTGCCCTTGGCGGTTTCTGGTGGGGTCATAGAGTGATTGGTGTTGTTGGTTTTAGAATAACTAGGCTCGACTACATAACTGCAGCTTCAGCAATACTCTCATACGCCGCTATTGTCTGGCTATTCACAACCATACCTAAACTCTTGATCGGTTATGGCATGCCCATATCTACAACATATGTTGCTGTCTCTTCAATTGTTGGTGCAGGTATTGCTGCTTATGGATTTAGAGGTATTAGTTGGAAGCTCTTTCTCATGATTTTTCTCGGATGGACCTTAACTCTACCTATAGCTTGTGGTTTAAGTACGGGAATTCAGGTCTTGACATATAAGTTCTTACCTTCAGAGTATATTAGGTAACTCTTTCTTTACAACTCATCCACATTAATGTCTACAAATAGTTTATTAAAGAGTTTCAAGCATATACACTAGTCATGGCTCGTGCATGGGTTTGGATTGGTAAGGAGAGACAGAGAGAAATTATCTCACTATGTACTACGTACATGAACAAGATTATTGAAGTTGTTAAGCATTTAGAGGTCATGGTCACAATGTACTGTGAAGGTAATTCTGGAGATGCACTACGTGAATATGAGAAGACCATCAATGCTGAGAAGGTAGCTGATGACTTGAAGAGAAAAATTATTGCTGAAGTATCTAGAGGAATTTTTCACGCTATTGATAGAGAGGAATCTTTAAGACTTGTACTAGCACTTGATGATATTGCCAATACTGCTAAAGGTGCAGCTGACAGGTTCTTACTTGCCCTTAAGTACACCATACCTAGATCACTTTCAGGTTATTGTTTAAGAATGTGTAGACATAGTATTGAGGCTGCAGCCTTTGTTAAAGATGCACTTGAAAGCTTAATTTCAAATCCAATAAGAGCTTTAGAGTATGCTGATAAGGTTGAACAACTTGAAGAGGAAGTTGATGATTTGAGAGTAAAAGCACTTCAAGAACTTTTAGCTGAGAGTGAGAAAATAGACATACCTCTACTCTTAATGATTAAAGACGCCATTGAGCGTCTAGAGAGTATTACTGATAAGTGTGAAGATGCTGTAGACATTATTAGAAGAATTGCTGTAGTACTTGTCTAGACGTAAGCTAGTACAGTATCGAAAATTATGTAGAAGGTATACGCAATTATAGGTGAGTAAATGATGGTTAGTAGTATCATTAGAGCTGCAGCATCAAGCTGTATAAAGCCTAGAGAGAGAGGTCCAAGTGGTGATAGTGAGATTGCGATAATAACTACAAGTACAGGTAGTAGAAAGGCTAAAACTACGTACATCTGGAAAAGTAAGGTCATTGATGTAATTAACTGTCTTAATCTGATAGTTTTACTTCTAATCAATGCTTCAAGTTTAGTAAGTAGTACTGAGCCAAGTTCACTCGTGAGTTTATAACCTTCAAGTATGAGATTCATAACATCTCTGTAAATGGTTGATGGTACTCTCTCAATACTATTTCTAATACTTGAAAGTACATCATAACCACCTTCAACAACATCTCTAATAATTAGTCCAAATTCTCTCTTAATAATTCTATCTCTTTCAGTTCTGTAGACAGTTCTGAGAATTTCAATTAGTGGTATGTTTGCAGATATCATGGGTATCATATAGGATAAGGTATACATGAACTTCTCATCAAAAACTTTCCTCCTCACATTAACTAGATGTAGAACGTAAATTATAGTTGATGAGAGAAGAAGACCGTTCGCTGTAAGTGCAATTATTGGAAAAATTATGAGTGAGTGAAGATTAAGTACTACAAGTATTGCAGTAGTGATTGAAAGTATTGTAATACTTTTTACACTTGTAGTTAATATTTTATAGATGAGGTCTTTATTGTACGAGTATCCACTAAGTCTGTAATAGGTGTTGTTTAAGTTGAAAATTCTTCTATCAACTGTGTGATAGAGATTTACTACATACCTTATGGTGTTTTTTAAGTAATTCATGGTAATGCTCCTGTAGATACCTTAAGTAATGTTCCTTCAGGATTAAGGTAGTAGCTCCTAATAATTCTAAATACTGTTCCTGGCTCTCTAAATCTATACTTAACCATAGCTTTAATGAGTTCTTTTCTTCTAAAAAGTTCAAGTTTAAGTTCTTTAACTGAGGTGAACTTTATCTTAGCTATATCTTCGAAGAGCTTACTTTCACCTACACGTTCAATCTCATCATTAACAATGTTGTACTTGAAGACTGTGTTGAGTATTGGTCTTCTCTTATTGAAACCAACTAGTTCATGTATTTCAACAACTCTTCTAGCTACTGCATCATTAACTTTAACTCTCTGTATATTTACGAAAGTACTTGCAAGTGTAAGTAGTGGTAATGGTACGTTCATAGGTTTAGATAAGAGTCTCTTAATGGCATTACTGATACTGTCTGCATGTAGTGTTGTTAATCCTGCATGACCACTAGCAAAAGCTTGAAAGAGAGCAAAAGCCTCTTCACCACGAATCTCACCAATAACTACATAGTCTGGTCTAATTCTCATAGATACCTTAACGAGGTCGAAGAGCGTTACATCTCTAATCTGTGGTGACATTGATGGTCTAGAGACTAACGGTACCCACTGATCGTGAGGTATGTATATCTCTCTAGTTTCTTCAATAGTTACAATTCTAACTTCAGGTCTTATGAGGTATAGTAGAGCATTTAGTAGTGTTGTTTTTCCACTACCTGTAGGTCCAATAATGATTACGTTTCTTCTATAATCAAGCATTAACCATAAGTAAGCTATTGCTTCAGAACTAAGTGTTCCACTTAGTACTAGGTCAATAATGGTGAAGGGTTCAGACTTAAATTTTCTAATATTAACCATATGTCCCTGTGCAGCTACATCACTAAGAACAACTTCTACACGTGCCTTTTCTGGAAGTAGTCCTTCAAGAATGGGATTTGATGATGATATTTGCTTACCAACTTTTTGTGAAAGTTTAATGATGAAGTTGTAGAGTTCTTCAGAGGTTTCGAAGATAATGTTTGTCTTTCTATTTTTCCAAATCCAAGAATATCTCTCTTAATGTAGTATATGTACTTCTCTAAAACTGGTTCTTCAATCTTTAACTTCAACTTCTTAATGGTGTTTCTAATATCTTCTTCAAACTCTTTCTCACTAACTCTACCATTAAGATATACACTTAATGGTTCTCTGTAAATTCTTTCTTGAAGATACTTGACTATGGTATTTATGATCTTCTCATCATCTACAGTTAAGGGTGGTTCTACAACTTCATATAGTAGTAGTCCATCTTCATCTTTGTGAATAGCCACGTATACTTGTCCTTTAACAACTTCATAATAGTCTTTAAGTACTCTCTTACCGCTAGTACCACTCTTTCCACTAACGCTGATGGTGTTGCTCATGTGTTTCTACAAATTGATTGTAAAAATGTTTAATAAATCCTTCTAGAGTTTTCTGTCTAAAACTGTGATGATGCTTGAAAATCTTAAGAAGTTAAGGCTTGAACATGCAGTACTCCTTCTAGCCATACCTACAGTATCTGCATTACTTCTTATAGCTGAGAAGGAGAGTGTCGCGTTCATGATTGGTGATAGAGTTGTACTTTTCCCAGTAATCACTAGCGCTTTCTGGGTTCTCATAATGACCTTAACGTTACTACTCTTCATCTTACCTATAGCTGTAATTGAGTATAGAAG